>JBAUOO010000229.1:0-43175 GCA_049579785.1 Steroidobacteraceae bacterium | reverse complement strand
GCGGGAGCGCGCGCGCCGGCGCCGCTCTCGGCAACCTTTGGCTGAGGGTCGTTCGCGCCAGAGGCGCCGCCGGGCCGCTCGAAATACCTCGTGTAGCCCTGCTTCTCGAGCAGCGCGCGAACCTCACTCTCCTGGAAGCTGTCGGGGACGGGCACGGCAAAGGTGAGCAGCAGCCGCGGATCGCCCGCGGCGCCCTGGGTCTGAGTCCAGGCGGCCGCGCGCTGACGCAGATCGCAGTAGATGCTCTCGGCCGTGTCGCGTCGCACGGGGCGGCCGCAACATTCGCAGTAAAGCGTCGCCGCGCGCGCAAACAACAGCTTCAGATGATCGTTGAGCTCGGTCATCGTGCCCACGGTCGAGCGCGAGGTGCGCACGGGGTTGGTCTGATCAATGGCGATCGCCGGCGGAATGCCCGCGATCGCATCCACCTGCGGCTTGTCCATGCGATCGAGAAACTGCCGCGCGTACGGAGAGAACGTCTCCACATACCGGCGCTGGCCCTCGGCATACAGCGTGTCGAAGACGAGCGAGGACTTGCCGGAGCCTGACACGCCCGTCACCACGATGAGCTCGTTGAGCGGAATGTCGAGGTCGAGATTCTTCAGATTGTTCTGGCGCGCGCCGCGCACGAGAATGGCATCACGAGGGGCGTCGGGCATTCCGTCACCGGTGTCGATAGGGCGTCTCGAAAGGGGGCGAGGAGGGGCGAGCGAGACCCGCTCGCGGATGCGCCAATCTTACCGGAAATGCGCCGGTTACGGCGGCTCGAGCGCGCGGCGCTGCCCTGCCATCGCGCTCATCCAGCGGTGCCCTCCGGCAGGCACTGGATAGCTTCGGGCAGTACGGCGGGCTGGCGTACAATTGCTCGTTTCGGCACTTCGGCCCTGAGGAATCCATGTCGCCGCAGTCCTACAGCAACGTCCTGAAGATGATCGGCCATACGCCGCTCGTCGCCGTCGCGCACCTCGACACCGGCCCGTGCCGGCTTTTTCTCAAGCTCGAGAATCAGAATCCCGGCGGCTCGATCAAGGATCGCGTCGGGCTGTATCTCATCGAGGCCGCCGAGCGTGACGGCCGGCTGCCTCCCGGCGGCACGCTGATCGAGGCGACGGCGGGCAACACCGGGCTCGGGCTTGCGCTGGTGGCGGCGCAGAAAGGGTATCGGCTGCTCCTCGTCATTCCCGACAAGATGAGCCAGGAGAAGATCTTCCACCTGAGGGCCATGGGTGCCGAGGTGGTGCTCACCCGTTCCGACGTCAGCAAGGGACATCCGGAATACTACCGTGACCTGGCGCAGCGTCTCGCGGGCGAGACGCCCAACTCCTTCTACGTCGACCAGTTCGGTAATCCGGCCAATCCCCGCGCGCACGAGGAGACGACCGCGCCGGAGATCTGGGAGCAGATGGATCACGACCTCGATGCCGTAGTCTGCGGCGTCGGCACCGGAGGCACGCTCACCGGCATGTCGCGATATTTCGCGCGCGTCGCACCCGAGGTCGAGGTCGTGTTGGCCGACCCCGCGGGCTCCGTTCTCGCCGAGTACGTGAAGACCGGTAAGATACCGCAGCAGCACGGCAGCTGGCTGGTCGAAGGTATTGGCGGCGACTATGTACCGCCGGTCGCGGATCTCGGCCGTGTCAGGTCGGCCTACACCATTCCCGATGCTGAAGCCTTCAAAGCCTGCCGCGAGCTTCTCGCCAAGGAGGGCATCATCGCGGGGACCTCCACAGGCACGCTGCTCGCCGCGGCCCTGCGCTACTGCCGCGAGCAGAGGCAACCGAAGCGCGTTGTCAGCCTGGTCTGTGACAGTGGCAACAAATACCTTTCCAAGGTCTACAACGATTATTGGATGCTGGATCAGGGTTTCCTCGAGCGCGAGCACTTCGGCGATCTGCGCGACCTGATCGCGCGGCCCTACTCGGAGCGTGCGGCGGTGACGGTGAACGCTTCGGAGCCTGTCATGGCCGCGTACCGGCGCATGAAGCTCTACGATGTCTCGCAGCTGCCCGTGATGCAGAACGGCCGAATCGTCGGCATCGTCGACGAGGAGGACATCCTTCTCGAGGTGTTCGCCAATCCCAAACACTTCAACGAGCCGGTGACCGCCGCCATGGAGAGCCACCTCGTGACCGTGCCGGTGGATGCGCCCGTGCAGCAGCTCATGGAGATTTTCAACCGCGGCATGGTGGCGATCGTGATGAGAGACGGCGAATTCCAGGGACTCGTCACGCGCATCGACCTGCTCAACTGGCTGCGCCGCAGAACGTGAGGGCCTGATGACCGACAAGCAACCGCGCTTCGCCACCCGCGCCATTCACGGCGGCCAGCGCCCCGATCCCCTCACCGGCGCGGTGATGCCACCGATCTACGCCACCTCGACCTACGTGCAGTCGAGCCCCGGCGTGCACCAGGGATACGACTACTCCCGCACCCGCAACCCCACGCGCGATGCGCTGCAGGCGGCGCTCGCCGATCTCGAGGGCGGGGAGGCCGCATTCGCTTTCGCCTCGGGAATGGCGGCGAGCTCGACGGTGCTCGAGCTGCTGGATGCGGGCTCCCATATCGTGGCGATGCATGATCTCTACGGCGGCACTTACCGGTTGCTCGAGAACGTCCGCAAGCGCTCCGCGGGACACGAGGTCTCGTTCGTCGATCTGACAGCGCCCGAGGGCCTGGAGCAGGCTATCCGTCCCAAGACGCGGCTCGTCTGGGTGGAGACGCCCAGCAATCCGCTGCTGCAGCTCGTCGATCTGTCGGCCGTGGCCCGGATCGCCCGCAGCCGGGGACTCATCAGCGTCTGTGATAACACGTTCGCGACGCCTTTCCTGCAGCGCCCTCTCGAGCATGGCTTCGATATCGTCGTGCACTCGACCACGAAGTATCTGAACGGCCACTCGGATTGCCTGGGTGGCGCGGCGATCGTGCGAGCGGGCAGCCCGCTGAAGGATCGGATCGGCTATCTGCAGAACGCGCTCGGGGCGGTGTCGAGCCCGTTCGATTCCTTCCTGACGCTGCGTGGTATCAAGACGCTGGCGCTGCGCATGGAGCGGCACTGCGCCAACGCCCTTGCCGTCGCGCAGTTTCTTGCGAGCCACCCGAAGGTCGAGCGCGTTCACTATCCGGGTCTTCCGAGCCATCCGCAACACGCGCTCGCGTGCCGGCAGATGACGGGCGGCTATGGCGGGATCGTGACCGCCGTGCTGCGCGGCAGCCTCGATGATACGCGCCGAACGCTCGAGCGCTGCCACCTCTTCGCACTCGCCGAGAGCCTGGGCGGAGTCGAGAGCCTCATCGAGCACCCCGGGCTCATGACGCATGCCTCGCTCCCCGCGACGATGCGCGCCTCACTCGGTATCGGCGATGGACTCATCCGGCTGTCGGTCGGGATCGAGGATGCGCACGACCTGATCGAGGAATTGCAGGAGGCGCTCGCCTAATCCGAGATCCTCAGGGGTCTCGCCCGCTCGCGCTCGAGACGGGCGGCTTCGGCACGCACCCGTAGCAGATCGCATCTTGCGAGAAGGCCGATGATCCTGCCGGTGTCGCGATCGATGATCGGCACACGGCTGATGTCGGCAGATGCCATCCGATCGGCAAGGTGACCGATCAGCTCATCCGGGTAGCCGACGAACATCTCGCCGACGCCGGCCTTGTCCTCGAGTGTCTGATCTTGCGGCCAACCCTCGCGCGACCAGCGTAGCACGTCGGAGCGGGAGACCATGCCGACGAAGTGGCCCGCATCATCGACGACGGGGTAGCTCTTGTGGCGCTTCACATCGCCCTCCGCGTCGAAGAAGGCGAGGACGTCGCGCGTCGACATGCTCACCGGGAGGGTATGCACCGTGTGCGTCATGACCTCCCTTACCCGCATCACCTCGAACGGATCGACGGTGTACTCGTACGTGAGATGTCGGCCGCGTCGCGCGAGCCGCTCGGTCAGGATGGAGCGCCTCATGATCAGCACCGTCACGGCGAACGAGGCGACGCACGCCACGAGCACCGCCGGCATCACCTGCAGATCGCCGGTGAGCTCGATGGCGAACACCGTCGCGGTCAGCGGGCATCGCAGCGTTCCACCGAGCACGGCCGCCATGGCCACGAGCGCCCAGAATCCGGAACCGCCGACCGGCAGAAAGTGAGCTTCCAACACCCCCACGGCGCCGCCCATCATGAGGAGCGGCGCGAGGGTGCCGCCCGAGGTACCCGAGGCGAGCGCTACCACCCAGATGATGGCTTTGACGATGAGCAGCGCGATAGCCGCATGGATCAGCACGGTGCCGCTGATCAGCGCCTGAATGTTGTCGTAGCCCACGCCGAGCGCCGCCGGATCGACAAGACCGCCGACGCCGACGACGATGCCCGCGAGCGCCGGCCACCACATCCAATGGATCGGCAGTCTCTCGAACAACTCCTCGACCCAGTAGAGCCCGCTGGTGGTGAGGGCGGATTGCAGTCCCGCCACCACGCCGACCGCGGCGCAGAGCGCAAGTCCCCACCCGGGCATCGCGGGAATGCCGGTCTGTGGAAAGAGCGGCCAAGGCCCGACCAGACACGGCCGCCACGCGATCGCCACGCTCGCCGAGACGACGACCGGCACGAAGCTGCGTGGCTTCCACTCGAACAGCATCACTTCGATCGCAAGCAACACGGCGGCCACCGGTGTGCCGAAGATCGCCGTCATGCCGGCTGCGGCGCCGGCGACGAGCAGCGTCTTGCGCTCCGCGGCGCTCAGGTGGAAGAATTGCGCGAATAGCGAGCCCAGCGCGCCACCGGTCATGATGATCGGGCCCTCCGCGCCGAAGGGGCCGCCGGTGCCGATCGCGATGGCCGAGGAAAGGGGTTTCAAAGCGGCCACTTTCGGCTCGATCCGGCTCTGCCCGATGAGGATGGACTCGAGCGCCTCGGGAATGCCATGGCCGCGGATCTTCTGCGAGCCGTAGCGAGCCATGACACCAACGATCAGGCCGCCGACGACCGGTATGAGGATCGAGGCGAGACCCAGCTTCGCGTGACTCAGGTAAGGGCTCGCCGTGGAGAGCACATGGAAGTAGGCGAGGTTCGTGACGAGCGCGATCAGTTTGAGGAGCACCCAGGCCGAGCCGGCGCCGCAACTGCCGGTGACGAGCGCCATCGCCGAGAGCACGAGCAGCCGCGGGTCGGCGGTGAAGTCACGCAGGGCGTCGTGCACCCCGAGGGCGGAAACAGAGCTCTTCATGGTGTTCCACTGCCAGGCTCCGGAAGGCCCCGGCGGCGCTCCATTTTATATCGTAATGCGATATAATACAGCCCGCCGCCCGCAGCGGACTCACGCAGCACGATGACGGCGACCCCAGGGCGCGCCGGCCGCGATCGAGCTCAGCCGTTCTCGAGATGTCGCCCGACCTCGAGCGCCGCACGCACGCCGCTACGCAGCGCACCGGTTACCGTGGTGGCATCACCGCTCGTGTCCGTCGCCTCGCCGGCGAAAAAGAGGGCGCCTTCGAGCGGCGTCGCCAGAATCTCGCGCGCCCGAGCACCGTCCACGGCCACGTAGCTGTAGGCGCCGCGCGCGAAAGGATCGCGATGCCAGTCGTGGAGGTAGGCGGCCTCGAGCTCGAGATTCTCCTTATCCCTGGAGAACACGGTCGCGACGCACTCGAGCGCGTGTCGGATGACTTCCTCGTCAGGAAGATCGCCAAGCCGCGCGGCGGCGGGTCCTCCGACCCAGGCATTGAGAAGGGACGTGCGCGCGGGGAGTGTCGTCCAGAACGTCGGAAAGACCTTACCGGCCGCGTGAAAGAAAGAGACATCCCCATAGCGGCCCTCATGCAGCGTCTCCCAGAAGGGGCGGCGGAAATGCAACATGACCTTGAGCACCGGGCCGGCGAGAAGCCGATCGAAGGCGGGCTGCTTGGTCTCGAGAGAGGGCGCGAATCGAATCGCACCCTCCGACTGCGGCGAGAGTTTGAGCACTCCGAGCGGCACGGTGACGATGACCTTGCGCGCCGTCGTGCCGAAAGCCTCGCCGAGCCGCCGGCCCGTCACCTGCACCGAGCGGCTGCTCCAGTGGACGTCGGTCACGATCGTCTGAAGCTGCAGATGCACGTGTGCGGGGTCGAGAGCGGCGCGCAGCGCGAGGAGAAGTGAGCCATAGCCGCCGGCGGGCCTGGACTGCGATGAATCCAACATGCCGCCGGCGCGCCACTCCTGCGCGACGGAGTGGATACTGATGCGCTCCGGGTCGGCGGCATCGAAGCCGGAAACGAAGGCACGGGCCATCGAGCGCGCGTCCGGCGAGAGAGTCCGACCGCTCTCGCTCGTCAGGAAGGACTCGAGCGACGTGTCCGGTCGCGAGAGGACCTCGCCGGCCTCGAGCGCCGCGCGCACCTGCCCGAGCAGGCTTTGCGTACGCCGCTGAAGCCGTCCATCGACGTATGACCAATGCTCTCCGGAGGTGTCGATCGCGGTCTGCCCGTTGCCTCGCAGCCACTCGTGCGTTTCCGGCGAAGCTCCATGGATGAATTCCGCACCGAGCTCGATCGGAACAGGGAGCGCGGGCTCGTGCCGGCTCCAGATGCGACCGCCGATCCGATCCCGCGCCTCCAGCACCAACACGGAGTGTCCGGCGCGGCCGAGGGCCGCCGCTGCCGCGAGGCCCGCCGCCCCGGCACCGATCACGATGACGTCGGGTTGCTCAGCGGTCATGGAAAAATCGCTCTGGAATGATAATGCGCG
The DNA here is from genome assembly GCA_049579785.1 of Steroidobacteraceae bacterium. Classification (GTDB taxonomy): domain Bacteria; phylum Pseudomonadota; class Gammaproteobacteria; order Steroidobacterales; family Steroidobacteraceae; genus 13-2-20CM-66-19. Next base: position 36,461 of record JBAUOO010000229.1, on the reverse strand, counting down.
CCGCGCGCCGATAGCTCCAATAAGCCTCCGCCCAATCGATGAGCACGACCAGGCGGTTGCGGAACCCGATGAGAAAGTAGATGTGGGCCGTGAGCCAGACCCACCAGGCAAGCAGCCCGGTGAGGCGAATCCAGCCGAAATCGGCCACCGCGGCCATGCGACCGATGGTGGCGAGCGAGCCGAAGTTGCGGTAACGAAAGGCGCCGATCCGCCGGCCGGAGAGCCTCGCGAGAATCGCCGTTGCGGCGTAGCGCCCCATCTGCTTCGCCGCCGGCGCGATCGCAGGCACCGGCCCGCCAGGCACCGCTGCCAGGTCGCCGACGACGAACACCTCGGGATGTCCGGGAATCGCAAGCTGCGCGGTGACGGGCACGCGGCCTGCGCGATCGACGGCACTACCGAGCGTCGCGCCGAGCGGTGAGGCCGCGACGCCGGCGGCCCACAACACCGTGCGTGCCGCGATGTGCTCCTGCCCGATACCGACACCTTGCTCATCGAGCCTCGTGACGGCGCTCCCCGTGCGTACCCGCACGCCGAGCCGCTCGAGTTGCCGCTCTGCGTTGGCCGAGAGCGAGGGGGGGAAGCTCGGCAACACACGCGGGCCCGCTTCGATCAGCAGCACTCTCGCCGAGGCCGGGTCGATATGGCGGAATTCACGCTTGAGGGTATGGCGGGCGATCTCGGCGAGCGTGCCTGCCAGCTCCACCCCGGTGGCACCCGCCCCGATGATAAGGAAGGTGAGCCATTCCACGCGCTCGGCGGGATCGGCCGTTGCCTCGGCGCGCTCGAATGCCGTGAGGATCCGCGCCCGAATGCGCAGCGCGTCGTCCAGCGTCTTCAAGCCGGGCGCGCATCTCGCCCATTCCTCGTGCCCGAAATACGCGTGGGTGCTGCCCGTCGCCAGGATGAGGAAATCGTACGGGTACCAAACTCCTTGCGCCTCGATGCACCTGCGCTCGATGTCTATCCGGAGCGCCTCCCCGAGCAGCACGGTGACGTTGCGCTGGCGGCGCAGGATGTGCCGCAACGGGGCGGCGATGGAAGGCGCGGCGAGACCACCGGTCGCGACCTGATAAAGGAGCGGCTGAAAAGTATGGTGATTGCAGCGATCGATCAACAGGACTTCGGCGGCGGCAGCACGCAGGGCGCGCACGGCGGAGAGCCCCCCGAAGCCGCCGCCTATGACGATGATCCTGGGCCTGGTCTGCATCGCGTCATCGATCCGCTCAGGGAGAAACAGGATAATGTATTACCCGGGTGTCACACGAGCGATGAATTCATGCCCGGGCACGCTGAAGCCCCGTTCGAGCTGGTGGCCGTTGCGCTGTACCTGATCTGCGCCGCGTTCGGCGCCACGCACGCCCTCCTCACCAAGCCCGATCCGCGCAGCGCCCTCGGTTGGATCGCCACCTGCTGGCTGCTGCCGTTCGCCGGCACCATCCTGTACCTGCTCTTCGGCGTCAACCGGGTGCGCACGCGCGCCCGGCAATTGCGCGCCGGCGCGAGCTCCTTCGGCGGTGCATCCGGCGCTCCTGCGCCCGAGGACTTTGCCGCACAACTAATGCGCATCGGGGATGCCGTAACACTACGCCCGAGCCTGCGGGACAACGAGGTCGCGGCCCTCGAGAACGGTGAGAACGCGTTTCCGGTCATGTTGAGGGCCATCGCAGGCGCTCGGCAATCGGTCTGGCTCTCGACCTACATCTTCGAGACCGACAAGGTAGGGCGGGAATTCATTGCCGCTCTCGCCGCTGCCGTGGCGCGCGGTGTGCAGGTCCACGTGTTGGTGGATGGAATTGGAGAATGGTACAGCTGGCCGCATGCCGTCCACCTGCTGCACCGTTGCGGGGTGCGTGCCGCGCGCTTCCTGCCGCCGCGCCTGGCGATGCCGGTGCTGTCGCTCAATCTGCGCAACCATCGCAAGCTGCTCATCGTCGATGGCGAGACCGGTTTCCTGGGTGGCATGAACATCGGCGGCCGCGAGGTCGGCAAGGCTCACCACCGGCGCATGGCCGACCTTCACTTCCGGGTAAGGGGACCTGCGGTGTCTCAGCTCGCGCAATGCTTCGCCGCCGACTGGCTGTTCGCCGCCGGCGAGGCGCTGGCGTCACCGCCTGTGGTGAAGGTGGCGGCCGGTGATTGCATCTGCCGGGTGATCACCGAAGGACCGGATGAGGACAGCGACAAGCTGCTGTTCGTGATTCTCGGCGCCGTCGCCGTCGCGCACCGTCAGGTGCTCATCATGACGCCCTACTTCATTCCACCGCCCGAGCTCACCGCGGCCCTGCAAATGGCGGCGCTGCGCGGCGTGGAAGTGTGTCTCGTCCTTCCCGCGCGCAGCAATCTGCGCTACGTGGATTGGGCGACGCGACGCTGGCTGCCGCCGCTGCTCGAGCGGGGCATACAGGTGTACCTGCAGCCGCCACCGTTCTCGCACACCAAGCTCCTCGTCATCGACGGCGCCTACGCCCAGGTCGGGTCGGCCAACATCGACCCGAGGAGCCTCCGGTTGAACTTCGAGATCGCCATGGAGGTCTACGATCAGACGGTGTGCGGTGAGCTTGCGAAGTACGTGCTCTCCGCCCGCGACCATGCCGTTCGCGTGGCCGCGGGAGCCTCTCGCACGCAGTCTTTCATCGGCCGGGTGCGCGACAGTCTTTTCTGGCTGCTCTCGCCTTACCTGTAGGGCCCCGTGCTCGCGCCATGGGAGCTGAATTCATGGAGTCTGCGGCGCGCCACGGCTGATTGCCGTGAGTATCCCCTGCATGATCCGTAGCGGGCTCGGAGGGCATCCGGGAACGGCAACGTCGACGGGGATGACGTTCGATACCCGGCCGCGGCTCGCACCGCGCTCGCCGAACAGGCCGCCGCTGCAGCCGCAGTCCCCGAGGGCCACGACCAGCTTCGGGTCGGGCGTGGCCTCGTATACGCGACGCAGCGCTTCCTCCATGTTTGCCGCGACGGGACCTGTCACGAGCAGCAGGTCGGCATGCCGCGGGCTCGCCACCAAGCGAATGCCGAGGCCCTCGAGATTGTAGTAAGGATTGTTGAGCGCATGGATCTCGAGCTCGCACCCATTGCAGGAGCCGGCATCCACGTGACGGATGCAGAGGGCGCGGCCGAGAACGGAGCGAATGCGCGCATCGAGAACGGTCCGCAGACGCAGCAACTCGTCGGCTTGCGGCGCGGCCTCGGAGATCACGCCGACTTCGCAGATTTTGCGCAGCGTCTTCAGCATGACTGCGGGCTGCGCGGGGCACTCGATGACATTCTACAGGTCCACGCCGCTGTAGGCGAGATTGAACGACTTGTTGATGAGTGGGAAGTCGGCGACGATGTTGCCGAGGATGGCGTGCTCGAGCGCCGGCCAGTTCTGCCAGGAAGGATCGTGCGGATGGCAACGCCGGATCGTACCGGCGGGTCCCGCCTGCAGCGCGACGAATACCGGGCCGCGCCAACCCTCGATGTGACCGGTGGCGAAGGAGCCATCCGGTGGCGCTGGTATCGACACCAGATGCGGGCCCGGTGGCAGCGCGGCCAGCAGGGTGCCCGCAAGCCGACAGGATTCCGCGAGCTCATCGAACCGCACCGCAACACGGGCAGCCACGTCACCCTCATGACGGACGCCCTTCGCCGGCGGGAGCTCGTCATAAGGCGCGCAGGGGAAATCGATTCGCGCATCGAGCGCTTGGCCGCTCGCGCGGCCTACGAGCCCGAGGACGCCGAGTCGCAAGGCGAGCTCCGGTGTCAGGACACCGGTGGCGGTGAACCGATCCCGGATGCCCGCGTGATCTTCGTAAATGGTGCGAAGCTCGGCCGACTCGCGCCGGACGGCGGCTATGCGCGCGGCCAGGCTCCCGGACGCTTCCGGGGACACATCCACACGCGTGCCGCCGGGCACCACCATATCGAGCAGATAGCGTTGCCCGAACGCCTGCGAGAGGGCACGCAGCAGCTCCTCCTTGAGCCGGGAGAACTGGCCGAGCCCGAATGCGAAGCCGGCATCGTTGGCGAGAGCGCCGATATCGCCCAGATGGTTGGCGATGCGCTCGAGCTCGAGGCAGAGCGCGCGCAGTGCCGCGGCGCGTGGCGGAATCACGCAGCCCGCCATGCCTTCGAGCGCCTGACAGTACGCCCACGAATGGGCGACGGCGCTGTCGCCGGCGATTCGCGCAGCCAGACGATGCCCTTCGAGGAGTGGCAGCTCGGCGAAGCGCCGCTCGATGCCCTTGTGCGTGTAGCCGAGGCGCTCCTCGAGCCTGAGCACCTTCTCGCCGACGACGGAGAAGCGAAAGTGCCCAGGCTCGATGGTGCCCGCGTGCACCGGGCCGACGCCAATCTCGTGCACGCCTTCACCCGAGACGCGAACGAACTCATAGCCCTCCGGGGGGTGCCGCAGCCACGGGCGGCGATCGGAAGCGCTCGAGCGTATGCCTGACATATCGAACAGCGCCCGTTGCATGCGCGAGGCGCAGGGAAACAGCGCTTCGATGCCGGGATAGTCGGGGCGCTCGGCCGGCGGCATTACATCCAGCCGCACGGACAACTCGAGGATGAGCACGCCTGCATCGATCAGGAAAGCGGCATAGATGTCCGTCGCCCATGACGAACCATCGCGGGCCGGTTCCCCAGGCTCCGCGGCGTAGACGTCCTCGATCTCCAATGTGACATCACCGTCCGAGTCGCGGCAAGCCGAAGCCCACATCGCGAGCAGCCGTCCGCCGCTCGCCGCGACATCGCCAGCGCATCGGCTCCATTCCTCCGCCGTCACTGCGAGGCCGCGCGTGCGCGGCGCACCGGGCACGTTTCGCGCCTTACCCCACCATTGGGTGAGCGGCATGGTCAGGGTCCTCCGATGAGATGGGCCGCCGCCCGATACCAATCCGCGAGATACGGCGGAATGTAGATGCCCAGCACGAGCACGATCGCGAGGTGCGCGAACACCGGCAGCAGCGCAGGCGCGTGCGGCAGCCGGCGCGCTGCACTCTCGCCGAAGACCATCGGCTGCACGCGCGCGAAGATCGCTGCGAAGGCAACGCCGAGGGCGAGCAGCAGGATCGGGATCGACCACGGCTGCTCCCGCATGGCGGTCGTCAGGATCAGGAACTCGCTCGCGAACACTCCGAACGGTGGCAATCCCAGGATCGCGAGCGAGCCGAGCATCAATCCCCAGCCGACCGTCGGCGAGAGCGTGATCAGGCCCCGGATATCCTCCATGAGCTGTGATCCCGCCTTCTGCGCCGCGTGTCCGACGGTGAAGAAGATCGCGGACTTGGTGAGCGAGTGCACCGTCATGTGCAGGAGCGCCGCGAACGTGGCGACAGGGCCGGACAGCCCGAAGGCGAAGGTCGCAAGGCCCATGTGCTCGATCGAGGAGTACGCGAAGAGGCGCTTGATGTCACGCTGGCGAAAGAGAAAGAACGCGGCGAGCACCACCGACAGCAGCCCAAATCCCATCAGCATCCGCGACGGGAGCGATGAGTGGAGCGATCCCTCGACCAGTATCTTGCAACGCACGACGGCATAGAGCGCCACGTTGAGCAGCAGTCCCGAGAGCACCGCAGAGATGGGCGTCGGGCCTTCGGCATGCGCATCCGGCAACCAATTGTGAAGTGGGGCAAGTCCCACCTTGGTGCCGTAGCCGACAAGGAGGAAAACGAAGGCGAGCGCGAGCACCGCGGGCTCGAGCTGCGATTTGACCGCATTGAGATGCGTCCACAGGAGCGCCGTGACGCCCTGGGCTCCGAGTACCTTCTCCGCCGCAAAGTAGAGGAGGATCGTGCCGAAGAGCGCCTGCGCGATGCCCACGCCGCAGAGAATGAAGTACTTCCACCCGGCCTCGAGACTCTGCGGCGTGCGATAGAGCGTCACCAGCAGCACGGTGGAGAGCGTCGCCCCTTCCATCGCCACCCAGAGGAGCCCCATGTTGTTGGTCGTGAGGGCCGTCAGCATGGTCAGCATGAAGAGCTGATACATGCTGTGGTAGAGCCGCAGCCGCCCCAGGGTGACCCGCCCGTGAAACGCCTCCACACGCATGTAGGGCCTGGAGAAGAGCGAGGTCGTCAGGCCGACGAACGCCGTCAGCGCTACCAGGAAGACGTTGAACGGGTCGATGAAAAACTGCTCGCGCCACAGGAGCTGCGGACCGTGGGCGATGACGCGCAGCGCAAGCGCGCAGGCGGCGGCAAAGGTGCCGAGACTGAATGCCGCGTTGATCTCCGGCGCGTGCCGGCGCGCGCCCCAGAATGCCAGTGTGATCGCGCCGACCGCGGGAAAGCCGAGGAGGAAAGGGAGCTCGATCATTGCCGCTCGCTCAGACGCTCGAGATGGTGCAGGTCCAGACTGTCGAACTGCTCGCGGATCTGGAAGAAAAAGACGCCGAGCACGAGTACCGCGACCAGCACATCGAGCGCCACCCCGAGCTCGACGACCATCGGCATGCCGTAAGTCGCGCTCATGGCCCCGAAGAAAAGACCGTTCTCCATCGAGAGGAACCCGACAACCTGCGACATCGCTTTGCGACGAGTGATCATCATCAGGAAGGCGAGCAGCACCACGGCAACCGCGATGCCGATCGCATTGCGCGTCGACGTGCTCGCGAGTTGGGTGATCGGTTGCGCGAGTCCGAAGGCGAACACGACGATCACGATCCCGGTCAGCATGGTTCCCGAGATGTTGAGCAGCGGCTCGGTGTCCCAGTAGACCCCGAGCCGGCGGATCAGCCGGTGCAACAGCCAGGGTAGGAAGGCGACCTTGAGTGCCAGGGTGAGCAGAGCGGAGAAGTACAGATGTCCCTCACCGGTGCGCCAGGCAATCAGGAGCGTCGCCGCGGCGAGGACCGCGCCCTGAACGGCGAACAGGTTCACCAGACTCACGATGCGCCGCTGCGACAGCATCGCGAACGACAGCAACAGCAGCAACGCCGCGCAGGCATTGAGGAGCTGCTGATCGAGCGGGAAGTGTGTCATGACGGTCTCAGGCGCCTCCGAGAAGGACGTGGACCAGGAGCCCAAGCACGGCGAAGAGGAATGCCGTCGCGAGGAACTCGGGGGCGCGCATCACGCGCAACTTCGCCGAGACGGTCTCGATCACGGCAAGACCGCCGCCGGCTGCGGCGAGCTTCAGTGCGAGAACGGGAACGGCGAGCGTGAGGCCGAGCGGTCCGATGTCCCGGGCGGCGATTCCCCAGGGCACGAAGAGCGCAAAACCGATGCAGGCGTAGTTGAAAAGGCGCAGCGCGGATGCCCATTCCATGAGCGCGAGGTGGCGCGCCGAGTACTCGAGCAGCATCGCCTCGTGAATCATCGTGAGCTCGAGATGGGTCGCCGGGTTGTCGACCGGGATCCGCGCATTTTCGGCGAGCAGCACCAGGGTGAAGGCGACCGCGATGAAGGCGAGACTCGGATCGATCTCGAGCCGCTCGGCCGCCAGATGCGCCGAGATCGCGGGCAGCGCCGTGGTGGCCGAGATCAACGATGCGACGAAGATGACCATGAGGAGCGCCGGTTCCGCCAGGAAGCCGACCATCATCTCACGACGCGCCCCGAGCGAGCCGAACGCCGTCCCGACGTCCATGGCGGCGAGGGACAGGAATACGCGCGCGGTCGCGAAGAGACCTACCAGCGCGATGGCGTCCGCGGCGACGACGAGCGGCAATCGGCCGGCCAGAGAGGGAATGATGCCGGCGGCTACGACCATGGTGCTGAAAACGACGTACGGAGCGATGCGAAAGAGAGCCGACGCGTTCTGCGCGATCACGGCGTCCTTGTGAAACAACTTGCGGATGTTGCGGTACGGCAGCAGCAGACTCGGTGCGCTGCGGTTGGCCAGCCACGCACGGCATTGATTCACCCAGCCTAGGAAGAGCGGCGCAGCGGCGAGCGCGACGACGATCTCCAGCGCTTGGGCGATGAGCGGGGCAACTCTCATGTCGCGAGCACCACCGCGAGCAGAAAGACGAGCGTCACGAAGCTGTAGAGGAGATATGCCGAGATGTGGCCCTGCTGCAGAACCGAGATCGTGTCGGCGAGTCGCCGTATCCAGCCCGCGACCGGCTGGTAGAGGCCCCGCCAGATGCGGTCCGAGATCGCGATACGATAGCGCGGCGCCGCGTCAAAGGGCGTCGGCAGCTCGCGCTCGATGGCGAAGAACGACTGAAAGATGTTGCGGATCGGCTGGCCGAAGCCTTCCGCCGTGTCTTGCATCCGCGGGCCCACTTCACCGAAGCCGCAGTCCCAGGGGCGCGCCCGTCGGACGCGCTGGTGATAGAAAAGCCGTACGAGGAGCACGGTCAGGATGAGGACCGCCGCACCAGCCAGCAGGAAAACGAGTGGGGCATACGAGACGGCGCGCCCTGGCACCGGCGCGAGCAGCCACCACGCCGCGCTTTGCGGGGCGGCACTGCCGGTGAGCTGCCGCGTCACCGGCGCGAGCGCCGAGATGACCTGCACCGGCGCGAGTCCCAACGCCAGGCAGAGGGCGGCGAGCCAACTCAACCCCACTCGCTCCAGCAGGCTGCAGTCATGCGCGTGCGCGAGTGAGCTCTCACGCGGCTGGCCGAGGAAGATGACACCGTAGAATTTCACCATCACGTAGCCGGCGAGGGCTGCGCAGAGGGCGACGATCGCGGCGCCGAGCGGGATCAGCAGATTCACGAACGCGCGCGGAATCTCATCGGCGAAGAGGAACGACTGCAGCAGCAGCCACTCCGACACGAACCCGTTGAGGGGCGGCAGGCCAGCGAGGGCGAGGGCGCCGATCAGCGTCAGCGCCGCCACCCAGGGCATGCGATGGATGAGACCGCCAAGTCGGCCGAGGTTGCGCTGACCCGTTGCATGCAGCACCGAGCCCGTGCCGAGGAAGAGCAGACTCTTCATCGCTGCGTGATTGAGTGAATGATAGAGCGTGGCGAGCAGTGCGAGCGCCGCGAGCGCCGGCATCCCGGCGCCGAAGAACACCACACCGAGGCCAAGGCCGGTGAAGAGCAGGCCGACGTTCTCGATCGAGGAGTAGGCGAGAAGGCGTTTCATGTCCGTCTGCACCGCCGCGAACACCACTCCATAGAGCGCCGTGAAGAGGCCCACCGCGAGCGGCATGAGTCCCCACCACCAGAGCGGGTGACCCAGGAGATCGAAAGTGATCCGCAGCATGCCGTACACCGCGGTCTTCAACATCACGCCGGAAAGCAGCGCCGAGACCGGCGATGGCGCCGCCGGATGCGCCTCCGGCAGCCACACGTGCAGCGGCACGAGCCCCGCCTTAGCGCCGAAGCCGACGAGGGCGAGCAGGAAGGCGGCGGTCGCCCAGGCCGGTGAGACGTGCGCCGCGCGCATCGCGTCGAAGGTGAACTGCCAGCTGCCACCCTGCAGAATTCCGAACACGAGGAGGATGGCGAGCGCACCGAGATGCGCCATCAGCAGGTAGATGAAACCTGCGCTTCGGATCTCTGGAATCCGGTGCTGCGTCGTGATGAGAAAATAGGACGCGAGCGCCATCAGCTCCCAGCCGACCATGTAGGCGTAGGCATCGTCCGCGAGCAGCACCAGACCCATGCTGGCGAGAAATACGTGGTACTGCAGGCACAGCAGGCCCGGTGCCACCCCTTCGCTGTCGCGGAAGTAGCCGGCGGAAAAAAGCGAAACGCCGGCCGCGGTCGCGCCGAGGAGCAGGAGGAAGACGCTGGAGAGCGCATCGAGCCGCAGATGAAAGGGTAGGTCGGGCAGGCCGATCGGCAGCACCTGGGTCTCGGTCACACCGCGCACGAGACCCCAGGCGGCAGCCGCCGCGAGCGCAAGCCCCACCAGCGCGCCGAGCACGAAGAGCGCACGGCCCGCGTAGCGCACGCTGCGCGGGCGGAGGAGACCTGCAACGCCGATGGCCAGCCACGCCGCGATGAGGGCGAGGCAGTCGGTAAGAGGTGACGGAAGGCTTGCGATCACGTCCGTTTCCTTGCGCCGGGAACATAAGCACAATCACGAATAGCGGCCGGCGGGCGAGCCTCGGATGCTCTTTGCGAGGAGGATGCAGTCATGAGCGCATTTCCGTTCGGATCTTCATTCGGCAGCGAGCAGCGGGTGTTGCAGCAGATGCGCGGGCAGCGCAGCGGAGAAAAGAAGCTCTCGCGGGCACGCGCCTCCGATCCCGTGTGCCGACATGCCCTGATCGCCGAGGCCGCCTACTATCGCGCGCAGCGGCGCGGCTTCGCGCCGGGGCACGACCTCGAGGACTGGCTCGAGGCGGAAGCGGAGCTTACGCGAGTCTCCTGAGTCATCCCGTACGGCTCCAGGGCTGCGGATCGAGGGGAATTCCCGACATGGGGTCGACCCAGAGCAGGTGATCGACCACCTCTCGAACGCCCGGCGTGTTCTCGACGAGCACCTGCAACGCTCTGCGCTGCCGCTCATCCGTGACGATGCCGAGGAGCTCGACGATACCATTCTCGACCTTCACATCGAAGGAGGCCCGCGGCGCCCAACTCTGCTCGGCCAGTGACGCGAGCAGACGACGGCGCAGCTGTGCATCGGCCACCGGCTGTGTGTCCACCCGCGGCAGGAGTCGCTCGAGTGCCCGCACCAGATCGTGGCGCGTGAGTATGCCGACCAGGTGTCCGTCCTGAAGCACGGGCAGGCGTTTGATACTGCGCGACTCCATGAGCGCCGCGACCTCGGCAAGTTCGGTGTCCGGGGTCACTGAAATGACCGGTACCGTCATCACCTCGCGCACGGTGAGTGCGTGCGAGCGGGCGTATTCGCGGGCCGCACGTCCCTGGCCGACAAGCCATCGGACCCAGACCGGTATTCTCGCTTCCGTCCCGAGCTCCACTCTTCTGAGGAGGTCGCCTTCGCTGAGAATGCCCACCACGGCCCCTGTTGCATCGACCACTGGCAGACCGCTGATCCGATGCTCGACCATGCGCCGCACCGCATCCTCGATCGTCATGTCCGCCGTCGCGGTGACGGGACTGCGCTGCATGACCTCTATCGCCTTCATTGAGTCTCCCGCGGCAGTCTGGATGTCACTGCTGGTGAAGATGATGATCGCCGCATCCGCCCTCTACGCGCTGATACGCATGTCCCGGATGTCGCGCCTGAGCGGCCTCACGTCCGGATGGTGAGCTCGTTCCTGACGTGGGTGACACCGGATACCGACCACGCGACCTGCTGGGCTTGATCGTGCTCGGCCCATGATCTCACTTCGCCCCGAAGGATCACTTCTCCACTCTGCTCCTCCACCGTGACCCCCCGCGCGTCGAGGGCTGCATTTCGGCGGTAAGCCTCCTCGATCTGATGCTTGATTCCGGGTGTGAAGATCATGGGCGACATCCATTCAGAAGCCGGACTGCACGACGGACAGAGTCATGAGCTGTGGTCCGCGCCGCGCGCGCGGCACGCGGCACGCGAAATGCTTCGGCTTGACCACCAGCACATCGCACGGCAGCTCATCAAACACCCGCTCGGCCGTGTTGCCGAGAACCAGGCGCTTCAGGCCCGAGCGGGATATGGCGCCCATCACGAGGATGCCGCAGCCGATCGCCGCCACCGCGCCCTCGATCGCATCGATGGGATGACGCGGCACGATGTGGCGTCGTGAGGCGGGGATCGATGCGCCATTCAGCACCCGAGCGAGCGCTTTGCGCGCGTGGGCCTCCGCCGCGGTGGCGATCGTTTCGGTCGCTCCCATGAGAGCGAGGCCTGGCTCCACGACTCCGGCGGGCAGAGGATTGTAGGCGAAGACGGCGTGCAGCGAGCCGCGCAGCGCCTGCTTAAGTTGGGTGGCGCAGCTGAGGATCTCGCGATCGAGCCTCAGCGGCTTGGCGAAAGAGTGGCTGGGATCGACGGCCGCGAGAATGACCGGATGATCATAGCCCCGCCGCGTTTTCACGAGCAGCACCGGCATGGGCGCAAGGCGCAGCAGCTCGAAGTCCGTGAAGCGCAGCACCCACGCGAGATGATGCGCGCTGGCATGTCGCTCCGCGACGATGAGATCGGCGCCGAACTGTCGGGCGGCGCGGATCACCGCCTCGTGCGGCGGAAAGTCCCACTCGACGGCCGACTCCGCCCGAACGCCGACTTTGCGCAGGCGTCGCGCCAGCGTGTCCAGGCGGTCCGCGGCGCGGGCGTGCGCCGCCTTCTCGAGGTTCGACAGGCTTACGCCCTCGGCCTCGGCCACATCGATGTAGAGGGGGTCCGCCAGAGCCGAAAAGAGCAGTACCCGCGCTTCGAGCGCGTGGGCGAGCTGGGTCGCCTTTTTGACCGCGGGAAGCGACCGCGCCCAGGGATCTTTGACCGCGACCAGGATGCGGCGGATAGGGGACATGACTCATGCCTCCGACGATGGATCTCGCTCGCATGCTCGCCGCGGGCGCGGCGGGCCGCCATCAGTACCTACACGTATGCCGCGCTGGCGGAACCGGCCCCTGCGTATTTTTGCGTACTGCGCTTGGGCAGTTTGCGTGCAACCCTCTCCATGCTTGGCGGCTTGGCGCCGCCGCGGGGATCGACAATCGGAGCACGATCATGAGAGAAGCCACGGAAACATGCCTCGGCAAACGCGCCGCGCACGAGATACGCGCCGCCGCGATCCGCTTCGCGCGGGAGCGGGCGGAGCAGGATACCGATCCCTCCCTCGCCTACGGCTGCGTCGACTGGTTCCGCTACGATGTCAGCTCGCCGTCGCAGGCGGCGGATAAAGCGGCGCGGCCCGCGGCTGCTCGGCCCGGTGCCGGGCGAGACGGCGCGTCGTCGGGTCATTGACCAGATGCAGGACGCGTGAGAAGAACCCGCCCTTAGGATCCGCGCGGCCGATGTAGATGAGGCCGCAATGGCGAAGCTCCCGCGCGAACATGTCCGCGATCCGTTCGCGCGTGTCCACATCCATGGAATCGAGCGCCTCGTCGACGAGTATCCAGCGCGGTGAGTGCAACAGCAAACGCGCAAAGGTGACCGCCTGCTGCTCGTCCTCATTCAGCTCATGATCCCATCGGCGCGCGTCATCTAGCTGCGGCACGAGACGAGCGAGACCGAGCCGTTGCAACGCGGCCGAATAGTCCTGCCCCTTGAATCGATCGACGGCCGAGGGGTAGGCGAGCGCCTCCTTCAGCGTGCCCGGCGGCAGATAGGGCGTGCGCGGAATGCAGTAGAAATGCTCCCCTTGCGGCAGGAGGATGCGGCCCGCGCCCCACGGCCATAGGCCCGCGAGCGCACGAAAGAGCAGCGTCTTGCCGACCCCGAGCTCCCCGAGCACGAGCACGTGCTCGCCGGGCTCGATCTCGAACCGCTCGCCCTGGAGCCGTATGCACCCGGAGGGTGAGGCGATCTCCAGGTGCTCGATCACCAGCGCGTGCGCGGACTTTCCGTTCCGGTCCGGCTCACTGACGCCAAGCTGGATGCGGCTTTCCGTGCGGTGAAGGACCTCGGTCCCGACCACCGCCCGCCGGAACATCGCGACCCGCAGCAGCGTCGCCCGCCAGTCGGCGATGGTGCTGAAGTTGTCCACGAACCAGCGAAGCGAGGACTGAAGCTGCGTGAACGCCGCCGCCGCCATCATCAGGCCGCCGAAGGAGAGGCTGCCGGCGAAATAAAGCGGCGTCGCCACCAGGATCGGCACCACGAGCGTGATCCAGCCGTACCCGGCGGTCACCCAGGTGAGGCGCGTCAATCCGGTCACGAGGCGCCGCATGGCGGTGAGCACCGATGCCAGGTCGAGCTCGATGCGACGCGCCTCGTCGGCCTCGCCGCCCGCGAGCGTGATGGCATCGATGTGTTCATTCACGCGCACCAGGGTGTAGCGCAGATCGGCTTCGCGCGCATAACGGGAGGCGTTGTCGGGAATGAGCCTGCGACCCGTCCAGTACGAGAGGAGTGATGCGGACAGCGCATAGAGGAAAGCGGCCCAGACCATGTAGCCCGGCAGCGGCAATGTGACGCCGCTGATTTTCAGTGCAAAACCGCTCGAGATCGACCAGAGGACGCCGACGAAGCTCACGAGCAGCGCCGAGGCCTGCACGAGCCCGAGCGCGAGATCGCTCGAGAGCTCGGTGAGATGACGGGTATCCTCGTGCATGCGCTGATCCGGATTGACACCGATGGGACCAGCGCTTTCGAGGTGAAACGCGCGACGCGGCTGCATCCATCCTTCCACGAGGTCGTGCACGAGCCCTTCGCGCAGCTTGACCTTCAACATCTCCCCGAGCCAGCGCTGTGCCACGTTGAGGAGGAGGAGGGAACCGGCGATGGCGGCAAACACGAGCAGTTGCAGCACGAACCCGTGGACATTGCGCCGGGACAGCGCATCGTAAAAAGGTTTGTTCCAACGGTTGAGACGCACCTGCCCATAGGCGGTGAGGACGACGACCGCGGTAGCCACCGCCGTGAGCGCCACGATCGCGTTGCGAGGTGGAGATGCCCACAGCGCCCGGATCATCATGTCGAGTTGCGAGAGGAGCCTCGCCTGACCGGTGGGGGTCGTCTGCCCGGGCGATGTAGCGGTGTTTGCCGAAGGGTCAGTCATGCTCGATGCTCCCGAATCGGCCGCACGGGCGTGCCGATCCGCAGAAATACGCATGCGAAGCGCACGCCAAATCCGCACGATACCAGTCATGAGCCTCGGGTTCCGCCGTAGTGTCACGCGATTGCCGGCTCCCAGGCCGCTGCAGGCATTACTCCTGCTCGCCGCCCTCCTCCTGACCGTCTCCGGAGCATCGCTTTGCCGAGCCGCCAGCCTCGCTCCCCGCGACACGGATGTTTCGCGACTGATCGCGAGCGGGCGCTGGGCGGTCCGCTTCAGGGCCGACGATCACGGGGCGTTGCAGGCGCTACGCGCGGTGTACGCCTCGCGGGATGCTCTCCTGTGGGTGGTGGATGGCCATCCCACGCCGGCTGCGCTCGCGCTGCTGCAGACGCTGCAGCAGGCGGACGCCTATGGGCTCGAGCCTCAGGACTACGACGCCAGGGGCCTCACGAGCCTCGCTGCTGGAGCACTCGGGACGAGTAATGAGACCATGACCGCGCGTTCGGCCGACTTCGACGTCGACCTGTCGGCAGCGGCGCTGAAGCTCCTCTGCGACCTGCATTATGGCCGCATCGAGCCGCGTGCCGCCGGGTTCGATCTCGGTACCTCGCGCGTCGATGACCTCGATCTTGCCCGTGAGCTCCTCGCGCTGGCCGCGAGCCCGGATATCGGGTCTCGGCTTGCCGCCGTCGAGCCGCAGTTCCTTCACTATCGACTGCTCGAGCGGGCGCTTTCGCGCTACCGGCTGCGCGAGGCGAGCGAGCCGGCGGCGAGCGCGAAGGTGCGCAAAATCGAGCTCACGCTCGAGCGCTGGCGCTGGCTGCCCGCCTTCCAGACACCGCCCATCATCGTCAACATCCCGGAGTTCCGACTGTTCGCCTTCCGGACGACGGCGGACCGAGCCGCGGACATCCTGCAGATGGACGTGATCGTCGGCCGCACCTTCCCGCGCACCCGCACGCCGGTATTCGTCGCCGACATGACATCGGTCATCTTTCGCCCGTACTGGGACGTGCCCCGCGACATCGCGCTGCGCGAGGAGCTGCCGAAGATTCGCGCCAATCCCGCCTACCTCGCTGCGCAACACCTCGAGATCGTCAGGGGCGACACCGATTCGGCGACGCCGCTGCCGCCGACGCCCGCCACCATCGAGGCACTCGCGAGCGGGGCGGCGAGACTGCGGCAGCGTCCGGGACCTGACAATGCGCTCGGCCTCATCAAGTTCGATCTGCCGAACCGCTACGATGTCTACCTGCATTCGACGCCCGCGCAGCAGCTGTTCGCGCGCCAGCGCCGCGCGTTCAGTCACGGATGCATCCGGGTCAGCGATCCGGTAGCGCTTGCGGCGCTGGTGTTGCGCGCCACGCCGGGCGACTGGACACCCGCCAGGATCAAGGCCGCCATGAACGGCACGCAAACCTTTCGAGTGAGGCTCTCGCGCCCCATCAAGGTAATCATTCTCTACGGCACCGTGCTCGCCAAGGAGGACGGCGAAGTTCTCTTCTTCCACGACCTCTACGGTCAGGACCGAAGACTCGAGCGGCTGCTCGGGCTCGCGCCGCCCGGCACACAACCTGCCCGCCTGAAGGCGGGTAATCTTGCCAACCGCGATTGAATCCTCACGCACGACCACCGCGAACGCCGTTCGCGGACCGGTGCCGACCTCATCACGGGTGAGTAGGCCTTGAGATAAGCCAATTTCGGAGCGCCGTCGACCATGCTGGAATCCGTCAAACTCGACGAGTTACCCCTTCCCGAGCTGTGGAAAAAACTGGACTGCTCCCCCGAGGGGTTGAGCGTCGAGGACGCCTGGCGGCGGCTCGAGCGGTTCGGTTACAACGAGCTGCCCGAAGAGAGGTCCAATCCGCTTCTTAAGTTCCTGTCCTACCTCTGGGGCCCGATTCCCTGGATGATCGAGATCGCGATCATTCTCTCCGCCCTGGTTCGCCACTGGGCGGATTTCTACATCATTCTCGTGCTGCTCATCACCAATGCGGTCGTCGGCTTCTGGGAGGAATACCAGGCAGCCGGCGCCATCGCGGCCCTCAAGGCGCAACTTGCGCTGCGGGCAAGGGTGCGGCGGGGAGGAGCATGGACGGTGGTTGCGAGCCGCGAGCTGGTTCCGGGTGACCTGGTGCGTCTTAGGATCGGGGACATCGTTCCGGCCGATGCGCGGTTGCTCGAGGGCGATCCGATCGAGGTGGATCAATCGGCGCTCACCGGCGAGTCGCTGCCGGTGACTCATGCATCGGGGGAGCCTGTGTATTCGGGCTCCATCATCAAGCGAGGTGAGATCGATGCACTGGTCTACGGCACCGGCCGCAACACCTACTTCGGCAGGACCGCGGGCCTCGTGGAGGAGGCTCATACGGTCAGCCACTTCCAGCGGGCCGTGCTCAAGATCGGGGACTACCTGATCCTCATCGCCATCGCGCTCGTAGCGCTGATCCTCGCTGTCGCGCTGTATCGGGGCGATCCGATGCTCAAGACGCTCGAGTTCGTGCTCATTCTCACCGTGGCCGCCATTCCCGTGGCGATGCCCACGGTGCTCTCGGTCACGATGGCGGTCGGCGCCAGGATCCTCGCCCGCGCGCAGGCGATCGTGAGCCGCCTGGTCTCGATCGAAGAGCTCGCCGGCATGGATCTTCTCTGCTCGGACAAGACCGGGACGCTGACCCAGAATCGGCTGACGCTCGGCACACCGTTCGCTCTCGAAGGAGTGCCGCCGGCCGAGGTCATCCGCTGCGCGGCGCTTGCTTCGCGCCGCGAGGATGAGGACCCGATCGATCTGGCCGTGCTGAGTGCGGAAGAGAATTCAGGCGGGGATTGCGGGCTGAAGGCCGTTCACTTTCAGCCCTTCGATCCGGTGAGCAAGCGCACCGAGGCGACCTTGAGCGATGAGCACGGCGCGACCTTCAAAGTGAGCAAGGGTGCACCTCAGGTCATCCTCGCTCTGCTCGCCGACGCATCCGGCGTGAGCACGGCCCTCGAGCAGGCGGTGGAACGGTTCGCCGCCCGGGGCTTTCGCTCCCTCGGCGTCGCCCGCACGGACGCAAGCGGCGCCTGGCAATACCTCGGTGTGCTACCGCTGTTCGATCCGCCGCGGGAGGATTCGAAGGCGACGATCGCGACCGCCCAGGAGATGGGCATCGCGGTGAAAATGGTCACGGGCGATCAGGTCGCCATCGCCAAGGAGATCGCCCGCCAGGTCGGATTGGGTCCGAACATCCTCGATGCAAAGCTGCTCGAGCAAGCCAAGCCGCACGAGATCGGGCAGGTAGAGGAGGCCATCGAGCGGGCCGACGGCTTCGCGCAGGTATTTCCCGAGCACAAGTATCACATCATCGATGTGTTGCAGAAGCGCGGCCATATCGTAGGCATGACCGGCGACGGCGTGAACGATGCTCCGGCACTGAAGAAGGCCGACGCCGGCATTGCCGTTTCCGGCGCGACGGATGCGGCGCGTGCCGCCGCGGCGATCGTCCTGCTCACCCCGGGACTCGCGGTGATCATCGATGCCATCAAGGAGAGCCGCAAGATCTTTCAGCGCATGAACAGCTACGCGGTCTACCGCATCGCAGAGACCATCCGTGTGCTGCTCTTCATGACGCTGTCGATTCTCGTCTTCAACTTCTATCCTGTGACGGCGGTCATGATCGTGCTTCTGGCGCTGCTCAACGATGGCGCCATCCTCTCGATCGCCTACGACAGGGTTCGCTACTCGAATCGCCCCGAAGCCTGGAACATGCACCGCGTGCTCGGCGTCGCCACGAGTCTCGGGGTGACCGGCGTGGTCTCTTCGTTCCTCCTCTTCTACTTGGCCGAGCGAGTCTTTCACCTGGGCCGGGACATGATCCAGTCCTTCATGTATCTGAAGCTCTCGGCCGCGGGTCAGCTGACGATTTACCTCGCCCGCACCCGTGGGCCCTTCTGGTCGATCCGCCCATCGCCTCGCCTGCTCGCAGCGACGGTGAGCGCACAGGTCATCGCTACGGTAATCGCGGTCTTCGGGGTGTTCATGCCGCCAATCGGCTGGCGCTGGGCGGCGCTCATCTGGCTCTATGCCGGCGTGTGGTTTCTGATCAGTGACCGCGTGAAGCTGCTCGCCTACCGGATCTTCGATCCACGGCAGCTCGCCGTGTTACCCACTTTCAGGGCCAGGAATTCAACGCACCCGGGATAGAGCGCTTATGGCGCACGACCCATCGTCGAACACGCGTATAGGGGGCCACCAGGAGCTCGCCGCAGGGTCGCGGCCGTGAGCGGGCCGGGCGCATGAGCCCATCGCTGCCCCGCCGCTTCGAGGGGCTTCTCGAGCCCGGTGCGTATCCTCACCCGATCGACGGCGTCGAGCTCATCACGACGCCCATCTCATGGGTGCTGCTCGCGGGCGAGTACGCCTACAAGATCAAGCGGCCGGTCCGCTACTCGTTCATCGACCTCACGTCACGGGAGCGCCGGCGATTCCTCTGCGGGGAAGAGGCGCGTCTCAACCGGCGTTTCGCACCGGAGCTCTACCTCGACGTCTGCAAGGTCGTAAGCGCAGCAGGAGCGGCGCGGATGGAGGCTCCAGACCCTGCGAGGCAAAGCTCGGAGTCCGCGGGCGAGAGGGGCTGCGGCGGCGACGCGGGGGCCGTTCTCGATTACGCCGTAAGGATGCGCCGTTTCTCGCGTGCCGAGGAGCTCGACCGGCTGCTCGATGGCCATCGCATCGAGCCGCACGAGCTAGAGACCTTCGGCCACGAGCTGGCACGGATACACGCCGGGCTACCCGCCGCATCCCTCACCTCCTCCTGGGGCAGGCCGGATGACATCCAGGCACAGCTGCTGCAAAACCTGCTCGAGTGCGCGGATGCCGCGGCCGTGTTCGATTCGTCCGACCAGATCCTGGCGCTACGCAATCGAATGCAGGAGAAGCTCACGGCCGGCGCCACCTGGATGGCGGCCCGACGCAGCCACGGCCGGATCCGCGAGTGCCACGGCGACCTGCACAGCCGGAACATCGTGCGACTGCGCGGCCGGCTCGTCGCCTTCGACTGTCTGGAGTACGAGCCCGCGTGGCGCTGGATCGATACGGTCGACGAGATCGCCTTTCTCACGAGCGATCTGAAGGCTCGCGCGCGACCGTTGCATGCACAGGCATTCCGCGGCGGTTATCTCGCCGAGAGCGGCGATTTTCAAGGTTGCCGCTTGCTTGGCCTCTACGAGGCGCATCGCGCCCTGGTGCGCGCAAAAGTGGCGGCGCTGTCAGCCTCGCAAAGCGGGCAAGCCGCTACCCAGGAGGCGTTGCGGCGGGAGCACTTCCGGCTCGTTACGTTCGCGGCGGCGGCGCTCGCGCCGAAGATGCCGCGCCTGCTGTTGATGAGTGGCTTGTCCGGCTCCGGCAAGACCTGGCTTGCACGCCAGCTCGCCGAGCGGCTGTCGGCCGTGCATATCCGCTCCGACGTGGAACGCAAGCGGCACGCGGGCCTGCGCGAGGTCGCGCGGTCACGTTCCGGATTGGGCGAGGATCTCTACTCGGCGGAGGCGACGGAGAGCGTCTATGCCGAGCTTGCACGGGCGGCGCAGGACGTTTTGAGCGGTGGCATTGCCGCGATAGTGGATGCGACCTTTCTCGAGCGGGCACAGCGCGCGCGCTTCGCGGAGCTCGCCCGCAGCTGTGGCGCGCCGCTTCACCTCATCCTGTGCGAGGCGCCCGAGCCAGTGCTGCGGGCGCGCATCGTGGAGCGCGGCCGGATGCGGCACGATGCCTCCGAAGCGGACCTCGATGTGCTCGCCTGGCAGTCGGCACGCGCCGAACCACCGGCCGCCGATGAGCCGATCGCTGTGATTCGCGTGGATACGGCGCGCCCCGATGCGCTCGCCCTGACACTGCGGAGGATCGGTGATCCGTCCGGTGGGACAAATCAACCCTGATCGGGCGGCGCCAGCTCCGGTTCCACGTCCATCACCATCCGCACGAGCTCCGCGAGCGAGGAGGCGCCGCTCTTTTCCATGACCCGCGCGCGGTGAATCTCGACCGTGCGTTGGCTGACGCCGAGCTCGTGAGCCATGATCTTGTTCGGCTTGCCGCGGGCCATGAGCGCCAGCACTTCCCGCTCGCGCGGCGTCAACGAGTCGAGTCGACCGCGGATCGCCTTGTGCTCCTCGAGCGCGGTGCGCGCCTTCGCATCCTTGGCAAGCGCCCGTCGGACGCGCTCGATCAGGTCTTCGTCGCGGAACGGCTTCTGCAGGAAATCATGCGCACCGTGCTGCATGGCCTCCACCGCCATCGGGATGTCGCCATGCCCGGTGATGAAGATCACCGGGAGGATCGCACCGCGAAGATTCAACTCCTGCTGCAGCTCGAGGCCGCTCATTCCGGGCATGCGGACATCGAGCACCAGGCATCCCGGCTGGACGGGTTCGTAGGACGCGAGAAACTCCTGCGCCGAGCCGAACGCGCGGCTCTCGAGGCCGGCGGACCGCAAGAGAAAGCGCAGTGAGCCGCGCACCGACTCATCGTCATCGACCACGAACACGGTAGGCGGGGATTTCTTTACGATCATGGGCAGGCTCCTCGAGCGACCTGCGAACTGGGTGAGAGCAATCATCCGGGTGCGGACAAGGTGCTGTCAACCGAGCGGCGTATGGGAAAATACGCATAGCGCGTCCGGGTGGGCCTCTCTAACCTGCCCGCGGCCGGCACGTTGCGTGGACGGATCGCTTCGTGGGCAAGTGTCAGGTATGAGCAGCCGCAACCTCGAGCATCTCTTCAACCCGCAATCGGTCGCCCTCATCGGCGCCTCCGACCGCGCGCACAGCATCGGGGCGACGGTGATGCGAAACCTCCTGCGGGGCGGCTTCCGCGGGCCGGTCTGGCCGGTCAATCTTCGCCATGCCACGGTGGCGGGACGCGAAGCCTATCCCACCATCGAGAGTCTGCCGGCCGCGCCCGACCTGGCGGTGATCTGCACGCCCGCTGCGAGCGTCCCCGGTCTTATCACCGCCCTCGGCCGCCGCGGAACGCGCGCCGCCGTCGTGATCAGCGCGGGCCTCGAGCAACCGGCGGCCGCTGGAGGAACACTCGCCACCGCGATGTTGCAGGCCGCGAGACCGTTCCAACTGCGCATTCTCGGTCCCAATTGCATCGGCCTGCTGGTCCCTGGGATTGGCCTCGATGCGAGCTTCGCGCACGTCGGGGCGAGCGCGGGGAGTCTCGCCTTCGTGGCCCAGTCCGGAGCGCTCACGACGGCGCTCCTCGACTGGGCCCGCGGTCGGCACGTGGGATTTTCGCATTTCATCTCGTTGGGTAACGCCGCCGACATCGATTTCGGCGATCTCCTCGACTACTTGGGCCGCGACCTCAAAACACGTGCCATCCTGCTCTACGCGGAATCGATCTCCTCGGCTCGCAAGTTCATGTCGGCCGCCCGCGCCACCGCGCGCGCGAAGCCCGTGATCGTCGTCAAGTCCGGCCGCACCGCGGCTTCCGCGCGCGCCGCACAGTCGCATAGTGGCGCGCTTGCCGGCTCCGATGCCGTCTACGATGCGGCGTTCCGCCGGGCCGGCATTCTGCGGGTGGATACGCTGCGCGAGCTGTTCGATGCCGCCGAGATCCTGTCGCGGTGGCGCAGCTATGCGGGGCCGCGGCTCGCGATCGTGACCAACGGGGGAGGGCCTGCGGTGCTGGCGACGGACGCGCTCGTCGGCGGCGGCGGAGAGCTCGCGGAACTCTCGGCGGACTCCGTGCAGAGGTTGGATCGGATCCTCCCCGGCGCCTCGGCGCGGGCCAATCCCCTCGACCTCGGCGGCGATGCGCGCCCGGAGCGGTATCTCGCAGCGCTCGATGTGGTGCTCGAGGATCCCGGCGCCGATGCCTTGCTCCTCATGCATGCGCCGACCGCGGTCGCCTCCGTGTCCGAGATTGCCGCGGCGTGCGCTCCGAAGCTCGCCTCCGGCCCTCGTCCTGCGCTCGCCTGCTGGCTCGGAGCGGGGACGAATTCCCGCGCGAGCGCCGCCGTGCCCGAGATCTCCGCGATACCTTCGTATTCGACCCCGGAGGAGGCGGTTGGCGCATTCCAGCACGTGGTGCGCTATCACCAGTCGCAGGCACTGCTTCTCGAGGCGCCCGCCGTCACGCCGCCGCCGGGCCGACCTGATATCCAGCTGGCGCGCGCCACCGTGGTCCGGGCGCTTGCGCAGAATCGCCAGACCCTGACCGAGCCGGAATCGAAGGCGATCCTTGCGGCCTACGGCATTCCGGTCGTCGCGACTCGCGTCGCGCGCGAGCTGAAGGAGCTCGGTCCGGCCGCGCGGGACATCGGCTACCCGGTTGCGCTCAAGATCCTCTCCCCTGACATCACCCACAAGTCGGACGTCGGCGGCGTGGCTCTCAACATCGAGTCGGCCGAGGAGCTCGAGCATGCGGCTGAGGCCATGCTGCAACGGTGCCGCGCGAGCTCGCCTGCGGCGCGGATCGAGGGCTTTACCGTCCAGAAGATGATCCGCCGTGGCGGCGCGCACGAGCTGCTGGCGGGGATCGCCTTCGACCCGACGTTCGGCCCGACGATCGTCTTCGGGCAGGGCGGCACCGCGGTCGAGCTGATCGCCGACCGGGCACTGGCGCTGCCGCCGCTCAATGCGCGCCTCGCGCGCGAGCTCATCGCGAGAACGCGGATCCACCGGCTGCTGCTTGGCTATCGCGACTGTCCGCCGACCGACATGGGCGCGCTCGAGCGCGCGCTCATCGGCCTGTCGCAGCTCGCGGCCGACATGCCTGAGATCGCCGAGCTCGACATCAACCCGCTGCTCGCCGACAAGGATGGCGTGATCGCGCTCGACGCGAGGATACGGCTCGAGCGCACGGCGCTGCAGGGGAGCGAGCGCTTCGCGATTCGTCCCTATCCCGCGGAGCTCGAGGAGGCGGTTGCGCTCGATGGCCACGCGCTTCGCTTGCGCCCGATACGCCCCGAGGACTTCGCGCAGCACAAGCGCTTTCTCTCGCGCTGCTCGCAGGAGGACTTGCACGCGCGGTTTCTCTCCACATTTCATGAGCTGCCGGATGCCGACATCGCGCGCCTGACTCAGATCGACTATGACCGGGAGATGGCCTTCATCGCCGAGGAGTCCGACGCATCAGGGGGCGTCGAGACGCTCGGCGTTGCGCGCGTATCCACCGATCCCGACAACATCGAGGCGGACTTCGCCATCCTCGTGCGCTCGGACTTCAAGCGGCACGGACTCGGGCAGGTGCTGCTCGCGAAGCTCATTCGCTACTGCCGCGACCGTGGGACCGCCCGCATGACGAGCAGCGTATTGAGCGGCAATGCGTCCATGCTCGGCCTGGGCGCAGATCTGGGCTTCACGGCGCGGCTCGCCGAGCGCGGCATCATGGAGGTGAGCCTCGATCTGCAAGCGAGCGAAAAAACTGGGGCGGCGGCCAGCACGGACCGCCACCCCAACGCGGCAGGATAGCCTACTGAATCTTGATCTCCTTGGACGTCCGTGGCTCGGCTTTGCTCTTTGGCACGTGAACGGTGATCACGCCGTCCTTGCTATCGGCGCGGATGGCAACCGCGTTGATGGCGTCAGGCAGCGAGAAGCTGCGCGTGAAAGCGCCGTACAGGCTCTCGGTGCGATGGAACTTCTCGCCCTTCTCCTCCTTCTCCTGCTTGCGCTCGCCGCTGATGGTGAGCATTCCGTCATCGAACGTGACATGCACGTCCTCTTTCTTCACGGCGGGCAACTGCGCCTTCAGCAGATACTCCGCGTCGGTCTCGCTGATGTCGACGGTAGGCGACCATTCGACCGATCCCTCACCATCGCCGCTCAAGCGCGGCCAGCGCCCCAACAGGCTCGGCATTCTCGCGAACATGTCATCCAGATTTGCAAATGGATCCCAACGTACAAGGCTCATGGCAGTCTCCTCTCGTATGTCTCTCTCTAGTCCATATCAACATAGCACCACCGCCGCCCCGATTCGATCCGTAGGAATGCGGATACGAAATGTCGGCGTGCGCTCCGATGATTCGCGCGACAAGCCAAGGCGAGGTCTCGCCCGTTGAGGATGTTTCATGACTGAGGCGGAGCCGGGAATTCGGACAGGAGCGGGCGAAGCTGGGCTTGCCCGATCGCTGGGGGTCGATCCCTTCCTCGCCGACGCGCGCGTCGCTTACTTCTCCATGGAGATCGCGCTGCGCAGCGAGATCCCGACCTATGCGGGCGGTCTCGGTGTCCTCGCGGGCGACACTCTGCGCACGGCGGCTGACCTGCGGGTGCCGCTCGTGGGTGTCACCCTGGTAAGCCGCGCGGGCTACTTCCGCCAGGAGCTCGATGCGAGCGGCGAACAGATCGAGCATCCCGCGCCCTGGGATCCCGCGCGCTGGGCGAGCCCGCTCGATGCCAAGGCCGCGGTGCGCATAGAAGGCCGGTCGGTGTGGGTCGGCGCATGGCTCTACGTGATCGAGAGCCTGCTGGGCGGGCTCGCGCCCGTCATTCTGCTCGATACCGATCAGCCCGAGAACGCGAGCGACGATCGGGAAATCACTCATTTCCTTTACGGCGACGGCGAAGACTATCGGCTCAAGCAGGAGATGGTGCTCGGCCTCGGCGGCGTGCGCATTCTGCATGCGCTCGGCTTCAGGATCAGCGAGTACCACATGAACGAGGGCCACTCCTCGCTTCTCGGCCTCGAGCTCCTGCGCCGCAACGCCTATCCGCGCGAGGACGTGCGCCCCGGCGAGCCGGCTTATGACCTGCCCAGGGTGCGCAGGCGCTGCCGCTTCACGACTCACACTCCCGTCGAGGCGGGTCACGACCGGTTCTCCTATGATCTCGTCGGCCGGCTATTTGCCGGCAAGACTCCACCGATCGACCTCGCGCTTCTGCGGGAGCTCGGGGGCGCCGACACGCTCAACATGACGCGGCTCGGCCTCAGCCTCAGTGACTTCGTCAACGGGGTCGCGAAGCGCCATGCGGAACTCTCGCGCAGCATGTTCCCCGGCTATGAAGTGAGGGCGATCACCAATGGCGTTCACCCCTATACCTGGACGACGGAGAGCTTCCGCGCCCTCTACGATCGCTATGTCCCCGGATGGTCGGTCGAGCCTGAGCTGCTCAGCCGCGCGGATGCGATTCCGGGCGAAGCCCTGACCGCGGCGCACGCCAGGGCCAAGGGTGCGCTGATCGAGCGCGTGCGCGCGCTGACCGGCGTCGGGCTCGATGCCGTCAAGCCGATCCTCGGCTTCGCCAGGCGCATGACGGCCTACAAACGTCCCGATCTGCTCTTCTCCGACATGGAGCGGCTGCGGCGCATCGCGCGCGAGGCCCCGTTTCAGATCGTGCTCGCCGGTAAGGCGCACCCGTGCGATGCGGAGGGCAAGCGCCTGATCGCGCTGCTGCACGCGCATGCCCGCGCGCTTGCCGGCATCGTGCCCGTCGCCTATCTGCCCGAGTACGATCTCTCGCTGGCGCAGCTTCTGGTGGCGGGCGCCGATGTCTGGCTCAACACGCCGCTGCCGCCGTTCGAAGCCTCGGGCACGAGCGGCATGAAGGCGGCCTTCAACGGTGTGCCGAGCCTCTCCGTTCCAGATGGCTGGTGGATCGAAGGCTGCATCGAGGGGGTGACCGGCTGGTCGGTGGAGGATGCCGCAAGCCTCTACGACAAGCTCGAGCGCATCGTCCTGCCGCTATATTACCGGCGGGCGGGCGATCCGGCGGGCTGGATCCGCCTGATGCAGGGTGCGATCACGAAGAATGCCGCCTATTTCAACAGTCCCCGCATGATGCGCCGATACGCGACCGAGGCGTACCTGCGCTGATGCGTGCGGCTCAGCGCGCTCGATCCGCGCCCCCGTCAGCGTGCGTACAGCAGCGCGAGACCCACTCCGACCGCCGCCAGCAGGAACAGCGCCATCGCCGCCGGACGAGCCGCGCGTGCGCCGCCGAATGCGAGCGCGTAGCAGCCTTTGAGGACATTGTTGGATGAGGCCGCCACCAGAATCGCCGCCGCGAGGGCCCGAAGCGACATGCCGGCGACTGCGCCCTGCGCGAGACTCAGCACGAAGGGATCGATGTCCGTCAGTCCCGTGATGGTGGCGAGAGAGTAGATGCCGCGCTCGCCGAACTCGCGGCTCACCCAGGCCGATGCGATAGCCACGATCACGAACAGAGCCGCGAATGTGACCGCGGCGCCGAGCTGAAGGGGGTTGGCCGCGGGCAGCTTCGAGGCCGGGGGCAAGGCCGTGCGCGAGCGGCTCAGCCAGCGCCAACCGGAGATTGCGGCCGCGAGCGCGAAGCAGATCGCCATCGCCGGCACGAGCAGCAACGCGAGCGGCGGGTTGAAGAACGCGATGACCGCATCGATCCGCAGATACATGACGGCCGTCGCCACGATGATGCCGATGGAGAGGTCGGGCCGCGCCGCGGCCAGCGGTCCGAGCCGCCCCTGCTCCCGAGCGAGCGCGACGGTCGTGGCGGTCGAGGAATAGGCGCCACCGAGAACGGCGGCCCACAGCACTCCAAACCGCGCCGGCGCATAGCGCTGCAGGAGATAACTGCCATACGAGAGCGAGGAGACCGCGACGAGCGCGAGCCATGCCTTGAACGGCGTGATCGGGGTCAACGCGCTGATGGGATGATCGGGAAGCAGCGGCAGGATGACGCCGGCGATGATCAGGAACTTGCCGAGCGTGAAGACTTCGTCCGAGGGAATTTGCTGCACCATCCGGTGCAGCGCGCCGCGGCTCTCGAGCAGCAGCACCGTCGCCACGGTAACGGCGACCACCATCCATGCGGGTTGGGTCAGCGCTAGGGGCCCAAGAGTGTAGGCGAGCAGGTTCGTGGCGGGCACGATGAGACCGGGGCGGGGCGCATCGCCGAGCGGCTCGCGGGGAGCGGACTCGCTGCGGATGTGTGCGTACAGCCACAGGGAGACCGCGATGAGGCCCGCGACGTAGGGCACCAGATCCTTCGGCTCGAGGAAATAAAGCACGAGGCCCAGCACGGTGAGCGTCGGGAAGGTGCGTATGCCGCCCGGGCTCGTGCGCTCCTCGCGCTTGTATATTCCTTCGAACGCCAGACCGAGGACGATCGCCATCGCGATGGCAAGCCCCATGCGAGCGGCGAGCGTGAGCTGGGGGATGAGCAAAGCGGAGAAGTCCTGCACGCCGGGTTTCAAGTTGGTCCTGGCTGGATCTCGTCTCGCGGCGAGTATATCCCGCCCGCAGCAGCGCAGGGCGCCAGGCATCTTTCGCGGGCCGGAAGCGATCCCGCGGCGCGCGATCCGTATGAATGCGGATGCAGAGCGGCCGCTTGCGCGGCAATCATGCACCGAGGAGGATCAAGACATGAGTGGTGAAATCCGGTCCATCCTGGCGGCCGTCGATCGGGACGGCCATCAGGCGAAGCGCGTGGGCGTGAAGGCCGTGACGCTCGCGCGTCTCACGGGCGCGCATCTCGAGCTCTTTCTGTGCGACGCCGATACCGCCTTCAGCGGGCAGCACCAGTACGAGCCCGCGGCGGCCGCGCGCGCCAATGAATCGAGCCTCACCGAGTCGCGACGATACCTCGAGACGCTGCGGCGCGGCTTGGAGGCGGGCGATATCGAGGTTTCCCAGAGCGTCGCCTGCGAGAGTCCTCTTTACGAAGGCATCGTGCATGCCGTGCAGCGGAGCCATCCGGATCTCGTCATCCGGGGAGCTCCGGCAGGAGCGCCGCTCGAGCCCAACGACTGGGAGCTCGTGCGCGCCTGTCCTGTGCCGCTCCTCCTCACGCGCGGCCGGGCATGGAAGACCCCGCCCGTCATCGCGGCCGCCATCGATGTCTCGCCCGGAGAATCAGCGGAACTCACCCGCGCGATCCTGCGCGCGGCCGCGCACCTCGCGAAAGTCGCCGGAGGTACGGTCGAACTCGTGCACGCCGGCCAATGCGATGAGGCACTCCCGCCCGCCGCGGATTCCCGCCGGGCGGCGCTTGCCGAGCGCGCGAGGGACGCGGACCTCGAGGGCGTGCAGTGTCACCTGATCGCCGGCGAGCCCGCCGCGGCCCTGCAGGAATTCTCCACGCGCCGCGGCTTCGATCTCATCGTGCTCGGCGCGCTGACTCATCGCAAGACCCTGACCGCGCTCGTCGGTACGCTCACCGGGCGGCTCATCGAGTCGCTCGACACCGACTTTCTGCTGGTGAAGCCGGCGCATTCCCAGATGAGCGAGACCCGCGCCGCTCAAGTGCGGGTGGCGCCCTCGATCTGACGTCCATTGCGGACGGCGCCGGAGAGGCTTTCCATCTCGCGCGCGACGAACTCGAGGAGGTCGTCGATCGAGAGTACGCCGACGATCTCGCCGCGGGCGTTGACCACGGGAAGCCTGCGAACACCGGCCCGGCGCATGGTTCTCAGCGCTAGGTCGACCGCCTCGCTCTCCGCCACCACGACTGGCTGCATGCTCATCACGTCGCCCACCTTGAGTGCGCCGGGATCGGCTCGTTTGGCGACCACGGAGACGACGATATCCCGATCCGTGAGCACTCCGAGCGGTGGCTGCGGGCCGCGCGGCTGCTGCGGGACGACCACCAGGAAGCCGACGTGCTCCTCGCGCATGAGCTCGGCTGCCGCCTGTATATCGAGCTGCGGGCTCGCGGTGATCACTCGACGACTGCAGATGCTTCCAACATTCATGATCGTACCCTCTGGGGGATGCTGTCTTCTTCGGTCGATATCGTGACCGCCGCGGTCCTTGCCGCCCATACGTAGTTGTTGCACGGACGCCTGTCCGGCGAGCCTCGACGGTCCGTAAAACTGCCTATCGATCCGCTGCACGATTGTCAGCAACATAGGGGGCGGCAGCCGCCAAAGTTGCGGCCTCCGATGAGCACAAGAGCATGAGCATTCACAACGCGGACATTGCCGATGCATTCGACGAGCTCGGCGATCTGCTGTCACTCCAGGCGGAGAATCCCTTCCGCATTCGCGCCTATCGCCGCGCGGCGCGGATCGTGCGCAGCCTCCCGCGGGAGCTCGCCGAGCTGAAGACCGTGAGCGATTACGATGCGATCCCCGGGATCGGCAGGGACCTTGCCGCGAAGATCGCGGAGCTCGTCAGGTCGGGCCGGCTCAAGGCGCTGGAGAAGATGCGGCGGGAAGTCCCGCCCGGCGCTCGGGACTTGCTCAGCCTCCCGGGTATGGGACCGGTGCGCGTTCGGTCGTTGATGGCGGCACTTCACGTGACGGACCGTGAGGATCTCAGGCGCGCGCTGGATGCGGGGCGGCTTGCGATGGTGCGCGGGTTCGGAGAGACGCTGCAGTCGCGATTACGGGAAGCGCTCGCCCACGTCGCCGCCGAGGGCGTCGCGAAACGCTTTCCGCTGCGGGTTGCCGCGGAGTACGCCGAGCCCCTACGCCGCTATCTTGCATCCGTTTCCGGTGTCGAGCGGGTCGAGATCGCCGGCAGTTATCGTCGAGGCCGGGAAACCGTGGGCGACCTGGATATGCTGGCGAGCGCTGCGGCGGGCGTCGATGTCTGCGGCGCGCTCGAGCGTTATCCGGATCTGCGCGAGCTGCTCGCTTCCGGTTCCACGAAAGCCTCGGGCGTGCTTCGCAACGGCCTGCAGGTCGATGTGCGCGCGGTGCCGCCGCAGAGTTTCGGCGCGGCGTTGCTCTACTTCACCGGCAGCAAGGATCACAACATCCATCTGCGCCGTCTCGCCCAGGAGCGGGAGTGGAAACTAAGCGAATACGGCCTTTTTCGCGGCAGCGAGCGCGTGGCGGGCGAGACGGAGGAGGGGGTTTATCGGGCGCTCGGTCTGTCATGGATCGCACCGGAGCTGCGCGAGGATCGGGGCGAGGTCGAAGCGGCCATGACCGGCGCACTGCCGCTCCTCATCGAGCGCAGCGACCTCCGGGGCGATCTGCACGTGCACACGGATGCCACGGACGGACACGACTCGCTCGAAGCCATGGTCGCGGCCGCGCGGGCGCGGAACCTTTCCTACATCGCGATCACGGACCACACCAGGCATATCGGCATCGTGCACGGCCTCGACGCCGCCCGGCTCGCTCGACAGTGCGACGCGATCGATGCGCTGAACGCGAAGGTGCGCGATTTCGTGGTATTGAAGGGCGCGGAAGTCGACATCCTGGAGGACGGCCGGCTGGCCCTACCGGATGGCGAGCTGGCACGGCTCGACGTCGTCGTCATCGCGGTCCACAGCCACTTCGATCTCCCGCAGGCCAAACAGACGCGGCGGCTGCTGCGGGCGCTCGAGCGGCCGCACGTATCGATCCTCGCGCACCCGACCGGCCGCCTCATCGGCGAGCGCGAGCCGTATGCGCTCGATTTCGACCGCGTCCTGGAGGCGGCGCGCGAGCGGGGTTGCTGCCTGGAGGTGGACGGGCAGCCCTCGCGCCTCGATCTCGACGACACCCACGTCAAGGCGGCGCGCGATCAGCACGTGATGCTCGCGATCGGGAGCGATGCGCACTCCGCGGATCAGCTTGCGAACCTTGACGACGGTGTGCGCCAGGCACGTCGCGGATGGGCGCGGAAAGCGGACGTCCTGAACACCCGCTCGATCACCGAACTGCGGAAACTTCTCGGCCGCAGGCTCAGCGCCGCGTCCGATGCTCGCGGTCCTGCTCGCGCGCGATGACCTCGGCGAGCGCCACTGCATCGGCGGCCAGCCGCTTCAACAGGTCGTCCAGGCACAAAATCCCGACGAGTTTCGAGGTCTCGTCGACCACGGGAATGCGGCGCACGCCGTGGGTCTTCATCCGCTCGATCGCCTGCGCTATGCCTTCCGATGTACTGGCGATGACGGCCGGCGTTCTCATGATTTGTCGCAGCGTCACCCTGGCCGGGTCGAGCTCTTTGCCGAGCACTTCGATCACGATGTCACGATCCGTCACCACCCCGATCGGCGTTGGATCCGTATCCGTGTTCTCTACGACGACCACGTCACCAACGTGATGCTGCCGCATCAGTCGGGCGGCATGGAGCGCACTGGCGTCCGGGACACAGGCGACGACATCGGGCGTACACAGGTCTTTCAACAACATGGCAGCTCTCCGGGTTTCATTGCGCAAGCATCCGCGCAAGCTTGAGCCATTGCGGGTCGAGGGGTTTGCGCGCGTGCGTAACCTCGGCGAGCGGGCTCGCTGTCAGATCGCCGCCGACGATGCCGAGCAGAACACCGTGCTGCCTCGCCTCGAGGCGCTCTACGGCCGCGGCGCCGAGGAGCGAGGCGCTCAGCCGATCGAAAGCGCACGGCGCGCCGCCGCGCTGCACGTGGCCGAGTTTCGTGACCCGCAGCTCGAAGCGAAGCCGCTCCGCATGCTCGGTGAAATGCCTCGCCAATGCATCGGCGTCGTGCCGGGCGCCTTCCGCGACGATGACGATGGCGTGGCTCTTGCCGCGTTGATAAGCGTCCTGGATGGCGGCTGCAATGTGTTCCGGCGACTGCTCGGCTTCCGGAATCACGATCGCCTCGGCGCCGCCCGCGATGCCGGCCATGAGCGCGAGATAGCCACAGGTGCGCCCCATGACCTCCACCAGAAACACCCGGCCGTGGGCCGATGCCGTCACTCGCAACCGGTCGACGGCCTCGAGCGCGATGCCGAGCGCGGTCGTGGCGCCGAGGGTGATGTCCGAGCCCGCGAGGTCGTTGTCGATGGTCGAAGCGATTCCGACGACCGCGGTCCCGCGTTGCGAGAGCGCGGAGGCCCCCGCCTGCGAGCCGTTCCCGCCGATGACCACCACTCCGGCGATGTCCCGCTGGGCGAGTTGTCGGACGGCGGTCTCCTGGCCCTCCTCGGTGAGGAATGCCGGGCAGCGGCTGGTGCCGAGGATCGTTCCACCGAGCTCGATGATGCCACCGACATCACGCGCTCCGAGCGGCATGAAATCGCCCGCGATCAGGCCACTGTAGCCATGGCGGATGCCGAACATCTCGATTCCGAGCGCGACGCCGCCGCGCACCGCCGCCCGGATGGCGGCGTTCATGCCCGGAGCATCGCCGCCGCTGGTAAGGACTGCCACTCGATTCATGACAGCCGCCGAGTCTCCGCTTCGCTTTCCTTCGGAAATGCACGCTGTCCGATGCCGTCGGCCGCGCCCTCCGCCGTAGGATCGGGCGGATCGCCTTCGGCCGCGCGAGTTACCAGCTCTATCGAGAGCCTCCGCTCGCCGCGAAGGGAGTTGGCGATCAGGCAGCCGTGCTCGGCGCGTTCGAGAAGACCATGGACCTTGGCGTCATCGGAGCCCGGCGGGATGGTCAGCCGAGCGGCCGTTGCAAAGCGGGTGAATTGGGTCGCGTTGCCGATGTGCTCGAGCGTGCCCTCGACCCGGCAGTCGAGCGCGATCCAGTTGAAATGAGCCGCGCGCGCGATGGCGCGGAAGGTCAGAACGAAGCAGTCCGCCAAAGCGGCGCAGAGCAGCATCTCCGGCGACCAGAGGCCCCCGGGACCGTCGAATTCGGGCGGTGGCGCGGTCTCGATGGGCGGCAGTGCGGGAGCGCAGATCATGACGCTGCCGATCGCGAGTGCGCTGGCAGAGGCGGCGTAATGGTGCGGATAGGGTTGCATGGTGAGACGCTACCTTGCGGATCGCGGCTTCGAATCCGCAGTTATCCTTACGGTCAGACGCCGACCTCGGTCATCACGATCTGCTCCCGAACCGCTACGGCAACGACTCCAGGTAATCGGCCACGGCCTGCATCTCCGGCGTACGCAGGTTCTGCGCCACACCATGCATGACCGCGATGTTGCGCATGTTGCTTTGGAACGAGCCGAGCTGCTTCAGGATGTACTCGGCGTGCTGTCCTGCGAGACGCGGAAACTGATCGCTCCCCAGCGCATCCGGCCCGTGACACAGGGCGCATGCCGGCACGCCCTGCGAAGGTAAGCCGTGCTCGAAGATATCGCGCCCGCGCGCCAGCGTCGCCGGATCGTGGCGCTCGCCGGGGCCGGTCGTCTGGTGCGCGAAGTAATCGGCCAGCGCATCGATGGTCGGATCGCTCAGCTCGCTCGCCATCCCCCACATGTAAGCGATGGCGTACGGATCGCCGCGGGTCTGGTCCCGGAACGCCTTCAGTTGCTGCACGAGGTACCAGGCGTGCTGGCCGGCGAGCCGCGGAAACATCGGATTCTTGCTGTTGCCGTCGGGCCCGTGACAGGCGCCGCAGACCCCGATCGCAAGGTCACGCGCGTGCTGCACGATCGCCGCCTGGTCCTGCGCCCGCAGGGGCAGGCTCGCGAAAGTGAGGCATATCGCTCCGATAACGGCCAGCCACCATTTCGTCCGAGTCACGTCGATAATGTTGCTGCGCATGGCCGACCTCAGTATGCAAACCAGAGTAGGAGGTAGAGTGTGTCGTTGTCCGAGGCGTTGCGGCCGAGCCCGTCATAGTCAGCGCCGGCACCGTTGAACTTGGTAAAGTGGGTGTACTGCACCGACAGCTTCACGTTGAGCCAGGGCAGATAGTTCACCTCGCCGATGACGCCCTGGGTGTCCGGTGACCCATTGGCGCTGGTCACCACCCCGGGACCGCCCGGCGCTGGCGCCGGATAGAGACCGGGATCCGTGCTGCCGCTCGTCGAGAACCAGCCGAGCGTGCCGCCGTACTTCCTCTGGTAGTAGTACGTTCCCCATATGCGGCTGGTCGTGAGGCTATCGGCCGGGTTGCTGGCATCGGCGGCATAGCTCGCCGCAAGGTGCATGTCCTCGTGGATGCGCGTGCCTTCGACGGTGAAGATGTGGTTCTCTCCGATGTACTGGTACTGGAAGTCCTCGGCGACGTCATCGAAGCGATTGTCGGGCCCCTGCAGCGGCGTGGCGACGCCCAGGGCGCTGCCCGGCAGCAGCTTGAAGTCCGCCCCGTATATGCCCACCTCGAGCGAATCGGCGCTCCAATCGTATTCGTACGCGACTCGCCAATACGGTGCCACTCCCTCGATCACGTTCGAAAACGAGCCATCGAGCGGGCCGGCCCCGCCTGTGAGCACGTTCGTCTGGCCCTGCTGCGCCGAGCGGTAGCCGCCGACCTCCACATACAGCGCCTCGTCCCAGAAGGCATAGGCGCTGATGCCGGCCACTTCCTGGCCCAGGGTGCCGTCGATCTGGGTCGCCGCGAGCGGGGCGACGTTCGCGTTACTCGCGGCGTAGGGGAAGCCCCAAGCCGGCGTGCTGTTCCACAGATCCTGCACGGTGGGATTGTTATTGAGCGAGACCCCGTAGATCAGGGTCTGCTTGTGCGGCAGCATCATCATGTTCGCGAAGCGTATGTCGGTGTTGTCGATCCCGATCGTGCCGCTGTCGTTGGCGTAGGTCAGCTGCGCCATGGCCCCAAGGTGGGGCGCGATTTCGCCGGCGTAAAAGAGGCTCAGCTGCTGCGGAAAGCCCACCGTGCCGTTCTGTGTGAGCCCCGGGGCGGCCGGATTGCTGGCGTCGGGCACCCGCGTCTTCAGCGCGGTGTCGGAGACCTGGGCCATGATCGACAGCGCTGGGGTCTTGGCGAGATCGAGCATCTCCTCGCGCCTGCTGTTGACGGCTTGCACTTTCTTCAGGTTGGAGAGCACGTAGCCGCTCGCCTTGAACATGCGCCCGAAGGGGGTGAGCTCGGGAAAGACCGTGTGGCAGGCCGCACAGGCGAGTCCCGTCTGCCGGGCGAAGCTTGGAACCGCCCATGCCGGTGCGGCGGCGCCGCAGAGCATGAGCGAAGCACAGAACCCGGCCGACCAGGTGGCCCGGTAGAGTCTCGAAGAGCACCACGATCTCACGGCGAATCTCCCTCGACACGGTTCGGAGTGTTGTTGATGAGCCATTGCTCCGGTCGCGATGTTCGGCGCGGACCGCCGTCAGCCGCTATCCGTATGTTCACCTACGCCGTACGCATATCTACATATAGCGGCGGTCGCTGAAAAACGCCGCGCTGTCAAGCCACGTCGCGCCGCTGCGACGCCGCGAGCATGCGCTCGACCTCGAGCACCGCCAGAGTCGTCTTGATCACGCTGTCGGGATTGAGGCTGATGGAGTCAATGCCGAGCCGCACGAGCTCGGCGGCGATTTCCGGATAATCGGACGGCGCCTGCCCGCAAATGCCCGAGTGGCGGCCGTTGCGCCGGCAGCCCTCGACGGCGAGTTTCAGCATCTTCAGCATGCCGGGGTCGCGCTCGTCGAAATCGAACGCCACGGTGGCGGAGTCGCGATCCACGCCGAGGGTGAGCTGGGTGAGGTCGTTCGATCCGATCGAGAAGCCATCGAAGAGCTCGCTGAACTCGTCGATGAGGAGCACGTTGTTCGGAATCTCGCACATGACGTAGATCTCGAGTCCGTTCTTTCCGCGCTCGAGCCCGAGTTCGCGCATGCGAGCCAGAACGGTCCGGCCCTCCTCCACGCGACGGCAGAAGGGAATCATCAGCTTGATGTTGGTGAGTCCCATCGTTTCACGCGCGCGCTTCATCGCCGCGCACTCGAGCGCGAAGCCCTCGGTGTAGGCCGGGTGCGCGTACCGCGCCGCGCCACGGAAGCCGAGCATGGGGTTCTCTTCGCGGGGCTCGAACCAGCGCCCGCCGAGGAGGCCGGCGTACTCGTTGGTCTTGAAGTCGGACATGCGCACAATCACCGGCTTGGGATAGAACGCCGCCGCGATCGTGCCCACGCCTTCCGCCAACCGCTCCACGAAGAAGTCGGCGGGACGCTCATAACCTCGGGTGAGCGCCTCGAGCATGCGGCGCTCGGCGGCGTCCTCCACCCGTTCCGGGTGCAGCAGCGCCATCGGATGCGCCTTGATGTGCTCCGTGACGATGAACTCCATGCGCGCGAGCCCCACTCCGTCGTTGGGGAGCGAGCTCTGATGGAAGGCGAGCTCCGGATTGCCGGCGATGAGCATGATGCGCGTCCGTGGACGGGCCAACCGGGTGAGGTCCGTACGACGCACGTCATAACGCAACCGGCCTTCGTAGACATTGCCGACATCACCCT
>JBAUOO010000228.1:0-4756 GCA_049579785.1 Steroidobacteraceae bacterium | reverse complement strand
GCGTGCGAGCGCGCGCATCATACTGACCCGAAAAGCGAAAATACCGCACCCCGCCGAAGTCCGAGTCGACCCGCGCGATGATGATCCGGCGGGACTTGGGCCAGGGTGGACGAATGATTAACTCCCGTTAATGCGCGGCGGGTTGGCGGCGGCCGGCCCGGGAACAGGTGCGGGAACAGATTTGCCGCTGAAGTTATAACGTATTATAATTTGCCTCATGAAGGTTCGTCTGCGCCGTATCGGCAACTCCCTCGGCGTGCTGCTGCCGAAGGCGACTCTCGAGTCCTGGGGCGTGCGCGAGGGCGATGAGCTCGAGCTCGACGAGCGGGGAGTTCGTCCGCCTGTGCGCGGGGGGTTCGTCCATCGGGAGCTCGATGAATTGCGGCGCTCGATCGCCCTGGCAGTCGTGCGGCGCCATACGGCGCAGGAGATTCGCGCTCAGATTCTCGCGAACCTGCACCGTTGGAAGCGCAACGGCGTCTGGGGCGGCGCCTACGAGGAGTGGCGCGCCATCGCTTCCGGCCGCGACGACGGCGAGCTTTTTGCCGCGATGCTCGGACAGGACGAGAGGGCCGTCAGGCTGCGACAGTCGGCGCCATTTGTGGGGCTCTTGCCGAAGGGGGAAGTCAGGAGGCTGAATGAAAAAGCAGCAGGTTGACCACGTCCTGCGCGCCGCCGGTCGAATTACGGGTGAGAAGCAATTCATCATCGTGGGAAGTCAGGCGCTACATGGAGAATATCCCGACCTGCCGGATCAGATACTGACCTCGTTCGAGGTAGACCTCATTGCGTCAAAGCACACCGATCGGACGGAATGGTTGAATGTCATTGGCCTCGACTCCGTCTTTCACGAGACCCATGGCTACTATGCCGATCCCGTCGACCTCGGCACGGCAACCCTGCCCAAGGGTTGGAAGGGCCGGCTCGTGAGACTCCCGCCGGGGGATACCGAGGGTGTGCGGGGCCTTTGCCTCGATCCGCACGATCTCGCGATCTCCAAGTACGCGGCCTTCCGCGAGAAGGACCTCCTCTTCACGCGCGAGCTCGTGCGGCGGGGAATCCTTGCGGAGGATCAACTCCTTGAGCTGCTCGAGCGGACGAAGATGGGCGATGAGCTGCGCGAGAGGATCCGCGCGCGCATCGCCGCGGATTTCAAAGCCAAGCCGTGCGACTGAGCGGCGGCTACCTACCGTTAACGCAGCCGACCGCCAGCCGAGGCTACAGCCAGCCCTTGGCGCGCGCCAGGCGCGCCGCTTCGATGCGGTTTGCGGCGCCCAGCTTGTTGATGGCCTCGGAGAGGTAGTTGCGCACCGTGCCCTCGGAAAGGTATAGCTCGGCGGCGATGTCCGCCGCCGTCCTGCCCTCTCCGGCGCGCCAGAGGATCTGCCGCTCGCGCTCGGTGAGCGGATCGGGCTCGCTGCTCCAGGCCTCGGCGGCGAGCTCGGGATCGACCACCCGCTGGCCGCGATGCACGCGCCGCACCGCCTCGGCGAGCTCGGCGGAGGGGCGATCCTTGAGAAGATAAGCCTTCGCGCCCGCATCGAGCGCGCGGCGCAGATACCCCGGGCGGGCGAAGGTCGTCAGAATGACGACTCGGGTGTCAGGATAGCGGTCCCGGACCTCGGCGGCGAGCGTGAGGCCCGTCATCTCCGGCATCTCGATGTCGGTGACGAGCACGTCGGCTTTCTGCCTGCCGAGCGCCTCGAGCGCGGCACGGCCGTTGGTCGCGCGCGCGCACACGGCGATGTCGGGCTCGGTCTCGAGGAGTGCCGCGAGCGCCCCGAGAACCATGGCCTGGTCTTCCGCGAGGACGACCTGGATCTGGCCCGCTGTCACGCGCCCGCTCCATGCGGGATTTCCGCCGTCAGCCGCGTGCCCTGCCGTGAGTCGATCTCGAGCCGGCCACCGAGCGCCTCGATGCGCTCGCGCATGCCGCGAATTCCGTTGCCTTCGCGGCCGATGGCGCCACGCCCGTTGTCCTGCACGCGAAGAACCGTGCTGCCCTCCTCAGCCGCCAGCTCGAGCCGACAGCGGCTGGCGCCGGCATGCCTGAGGATGTTGGTGACGGCTTCGCGCAGGACGAGCGACAGGACCGACTCATGGGAAGGATTCAGGGCCACGCCGTCCGCCTGGCAGTCGAGGCTCACTCCGGCGGCATCCAGGGTCCGGCGGGCGCGCGCGATTTCCGCGCCGATCCCTTCGGCCCGATAGCCGCGGATCGCCTCCCGCACCTCGCCGAGGGCCTGGCGGGCAATCTGCTCCACCTCGCCGATCTCGCGCCGCGCGCGCTCGGCCTCGCTTGCCATGAGCTTGCCCGCGAGCTCGGATTTGAGCACGACCACCGAGAGCGTGTGCCCGAGGACATCGTGCAGGTCGCGCGCGATGCGC
The DNA here is from genome assembly GCA_049579785.1 of Steroidobacteraceae bacterium. Classification (GTDB taxonomy): domain Bacteria; phylum Pseudomonadota; class Gammaproteobacteria; order Steroidobacterales; family Steroidobacteraceae; genus 13-2-20CM-66-19. The sequence goes on along the minus strand of JBAUOO010000228.1, from coordinate 2,368 downwards.
TCGCGCTCGGCGACCTTGGCGAGATGCTCGATCTGATCCTGCGCGAGGCTCAGTTTCTGATTCGCGCGCTTCTGCACCGAGCCGACGAGGTTGCCGATACCCACCCCGGCCGTCAGGAAAGCCATCGATGCCCACGCCACCAGCGGTTGATGCAGCAGCACCCCTTCCGCCGCGCCGATGAGCGTTGCCGCGGCGATCACCACGCCCGCGACGGCCAACGACTCGGTCGTGTACGGAGCCATGGCGGCGACGTAGATGAGCATGCCGACCGCGCCGCCATTGAGCGGGTAGTAGGCGACCCCGAGCACCGCGAGCGCGAGGAGGAGCAGCGCGCGCTGTCCGCGCGAGCGAACCGAGATCAGCAGCACGTAGAGCGCGAGAAAGCAGGCGTATGCGCTCGCGAAGATCAGCCAGTCGCGCCGAGTATCCCGTTGTATCGGGTCGATGAAGAAGAAGGCGGAGTAGAGGAGCCAGATGAGATTGACGGGCCGGAACTTGCCCGTGGGAATGAGGAGCGATCTGCGGCCCGATGCGTCCGGCGCCGTTGGCCGCGGATCGAAAGGCTGCGGCACGCCGCAGCTCGAATTCCCGCTGGAGTCGCTCATCAGGCTTTTGCTTCGCTGCGCACGAAGGTAATCCAGGCGGCGGCGAGCATCAACACCGTAAAGCCGCCGAGCACCCCCCAGTGCAGCGCCATGCCGGTGCTCGGCGCGAAGCCGAAGATGGCGAGCGCGATCTGCGCCAGGTGGTAGGTCGGCAGCGCCGGCGCCACGGCCTGCAGCCACTGTGGCAGATCCCTCACGGGCATCCAGAAGCCGGAAGCGAAGGAGAGCGGCAGATAGAAGAGATTGATGACCGCGGGTCCGGCGTTCGGGGGCACGAGGTAGGCGATGAGAAAGCCCATGGCGGTGAAGGGGATGGCGCCGGCGAGGACGACGCCGGCGAGAGAGGCGGCCTCACGGGCCGTGACGGTGACGCCGCCGAGCGTGGTGCCAAGGAGCACGAGCACGATGGCGATGATGAGACCGAAGGCGGCGCAGCTCACCACCTTCGCGCCGAGGTAAGCGACGCGCGGCATCGGGCTCGCCCGCTTGAGGTCGAGCCAGCCCTGAGCCCGCTCCAGGGCGAGCGCAAGGCCGATCCCGAAGAGGCACGCCGACACCACGCCCATGCAGGCATAGCCGGCGATGAGGTACTGCGCCCCGCGATGACCGCGGTTTGCCATGCCGAAGATCAGGTAGAACATCACCGGAATGCCGATCACCGAGAGCGAATAGGCGCGGGTGCGCAGGAGGCGGGCGAGCTCGTACTGCGTCTCCTTGAGCAGGATGCGGATCGGGCGCAGGAGCTCGGTCGGAGGCGAAGGAAAGGCGGCGAGAGGGTGGGTGTTGGCAGTCATGGGAAGGCTCCGGTATGGGTTGCGGGCGCGGGCGGGAGCGGCTCCGGGATCAGCTCTGAGCGGTATTCGCGCCGGTGAGGGCGAGGAAGGCGTCCTCGAGCGGAGCGGCGGCGACCTCCAGGCCCTGGAGGCTCTCATCCTCGCGCAGCATTCGTCGCAGCACCTGCTCGGGTGACTCGGCGAGCACGATCACGGCTTCCCGATCGCGACGCACCGAGACGACCGAGGGAATGCTGCGCAGGAACTCGGGCTCCAGGCGCGTCACGCACCGGATGCGCCGTCCCGAGACGCCATGCTTGATCTGCGCCGGTGTGCCTTCGCAGAGGAGTCTTCCCTTGTCGATGACGACGATGCGGTTGGCGAGCGCGTCGGCCTCCTCCAGGTAATGCGTGGTGAGGAGCACCGACTTGCCCGCCGCGGCGAGCCGGCGCACCTCCTCCCAGAGCTTACGGCGGGATTGCAGGTCCATGCCGACGGTCGGCTCATCGAGGAACACGAGGTCCGGATCGCCGCAGATCGCGAGTGCAAAGAGCGCCCGCTGCTTCTGCCCGCCGGAGAGCTCGCCGAATCTGCGATGCTGGATGTCCTCGAGTCCGGCGCGGCGGATGACCTCCGTCGCCGGCAGCGGCCGCGGGTAGTAGCAGCGGAAAAGATCGATGTGCTCCCGCACGGTGAGCGCCTCCGGCACGCGGGCGATCTGTAGCATCGCCCCGATCCGCGTGCGCGCGCCGGCGGCCCGCGGATTGCGACCCAGCACGCGGACTGTGCCGGCATCCGGTGCGATCAACCCGAGCAGGAGGCGGACGGCGGTCGTCTTGCCCGCCCCATTGGGACCCAACAGCGCGATGACTTCGCCGCGGCGCAGTGTCAGCTCGAAGCCGCGCAGCGCCTCGGTCGTGCCGTAGCGCTTGATGACCGACTCGAGCGTGGCGACGGGAGCCGCCGCGCCTGTCGGGGCGGGGGCGGGAC
>JBAUOO010000227.1:0-49901 GCA_049579785.1 Steroidobacteraceae bacterium | reverse complement strand
GCGCTTCGCGCAGGTCTTGAGGGGGTTCGCGCGCGAACCCCGAAAGCGTGGCGGCGCCAGGCGGCGCCGAGAGGATCGTACGGACGTCACAGCAAGGTCTCCTCCAGCGGTGACGCTTTCACGGCGGCATCGAGAGCCTTGAGAGTGACGAGCAGCGGCTCCATGCGATCGAGCGGCCAGGCGTTGGGTCCGTCGGAGAGCGCGTGTGCCGGGTCGGGATGCGTCTCCATGAAGAGTCCGGACACACCGGCCGCCACGGCGGCGCGGGCCAGAACGGGAATGAACTCCCGCTGGCCTCCGGAGGCGGCGCCGAGACCGCCCGGCAGCTGCACGGAATGGGTGGCGTCGAACACGACGGGACAGCCGGTCGCGCGCATGATCGAAAGCGAGCGCATGTCGGACACGAGATTGTTGTAGCCGAATGAAAAGCCCCGCTCGCACACGAGGATCGACTCGTTGCCGGTCGAGCGGGCCTTGTCGACGACATTGCCCATCTCCCAGGGCGAGAGGAACTGGCCCTTCTTGATGTTGACCGGCTTGCCGCGGGAAGCGACGCCGACGATGAAATTGGTCTGACGGCAGAGAAAGGCCGGCGTCTGCAGCACATCGACGACGGCGGCGACTTCATCGAGCGGTGTGTCCTCGTGTACGTCGGTGAGCACCGGCACGCCGATATCGCGTCGCACGCCCTCGAGAATTTTGAGCCCCTGCTCCATCCCGGGACCGCGGTAGCTCGCGCGCGAGGAGCGGTTCGCCTTGTCGAAGGAGGCCTTGAACACGAAGGGAATGCCGAGACGCCCGGTGATCTCCTTGAGCCTTCCGGCGACCTGCTGCGTGAGCTGCGCGCTCTCGATGACACAGGGGCCCGCGATGAGAAAAAACGGTCGGCCGATGCCGATCTCCTGTCCCGCGAGCTTCATCGGCTCAGGCGCCCGCGGCCTGCGGCAGAAGCGACGCCCGCTGGGCGCGCGCCGCCCGGATGAACCCCGTGAAAAGCGGATGACCGTCGCGCGGCGTCGAGGTGAACTCCGGGTGGAACTGTGTCGCCAGGAACCATGGATGACCGGGGATCTCGATGACCTCCACCAGACCGTCGCGGGAGAAACCGGAGAAGCGCATACCGGCCTGTCGATAGCGATCGAGAAAATTGTTGTTGAACTCGTAGCGGTGGCGGTGGCGCTCGATGATCGAGTCCTTGCCGAAGATCTCCCGGGCACGGGTACCGGCCCCGAGCAGCACCTCCTGCGCGCCCAGGCGCATCGTTCCGCCTTTGGCGCAGGCCTCATCGCGAGTCTGGGTCCCGCGGGCCTCGTCCTGCCACTCGCTGATGAGAGCGATCACCGGATGCGGCGTCGCGCGGTTGAACTCCGTGCTGTTGGCGCCGGCAAAGCCGAGCGCGTGGCGCCCGAATTCGACGATCGCCACCTGCATCCCGAGGCAGATGCCGAGATACGGCACCGCATGCTCGCGGGCGTAGCGGACCGCCTGGATCTTGCCCTCGATGCCGCGCTCGCCAAAGCCGCCCGGCACCAGGATCGCATCCATGCCCTTGAGGGCATGCGTGCCGTGCTGCTCGACGTCGGTGGACTCGATGTAGTGGATGTTGACGCGCGTGCGGGACTTCAGCCCGCCGTGCATCAGCGCCTCATGCAGCGAGAGATAGGAGTCGCGGATCTGCACGTACTTGCCGACCATCGCGACGTCCACCTGCCCGTCGGGATTCCCCTTCGCAGTCACCACCTGGCGCCACTCGGCGAGGTCGGTCTGCGGCACGTCGAGCCGCAGCTTGTCGACCACGATGTCATCGAGCGCCTGCTCGTGCAGCAGAATCGGAATCTGATAGATGTCCTCGGCATCGACCGCGGAGATCACCGCCCGCTCCTCGACATTCGTGAAGAGCGCGATCTTGCGCCGCTGCTCCTCGGGCAGTGGATGCTTGCAGCGGCAGAGGAGCACGTCCGGCTGGATACCGATGCCACGCAGCTCCTTGACCGAGTGTTGGGTGGGCTTGGTCTTGATCTCCCCGGAACCACCGACGATCGGCACCAGCGTCAGGTGCAGGTAGACGCAGTTGCTGCGTCCGAGCTCGACGCCGAGCTGGCGGATGGCCTCGAGGAACGGCAGCGACTCGATGTCGCCCACGGTGCCGCCGATCTCGACCATGCAGACATCGGCCCCCTCGGCCCCGAGCTGAATGCTGCGCTTGATCTCGTCCGTGATGTGCGGAATCACCTGCACCGTGGCCCCGAGGTAATCGCCGCGGCGCTCCTTGGCAATCACGCGCTCGTAGATGCGCCCGGTCGTGAAATTGCTGTTGCGCCCCGTGGTGGTACGCACGAAGCGCTCGTAATGGCCGAGGTCGAGATCGGTCTCGGTGCCGTCGTGGGTGACGAACACCTCCCCGTGCTGGAACGGGCTCATCGTTCCCGGATCGACGTTGATGTACGGGTCGAGCTTGACCATCGCGACCTTGAGCCCGCGGGCTTCCAGAATCGCCCCGAGGGATGCGGCGGCGATGCCCTTGCCCAATGAGGACACGACGCCGCCGGTGACGAATACGAATCGCGTCATAGGCTGATCAGTGGATATCCCGTCGAAGGAACGCCCGGTGAGCCATGTGAGCATGAACGACGGGAGGGCAGACTATCACATTAGGGCGCACCGCCGGTAGGCTTGCGCCAGAGAAGCCGTGCCCGATGCGCCGCGCCGGGCGCCGCCCGCACCGATTCATCCACCCACAGATCCGCCGCCGCGATCAGTCTGCCGTCGGCGAAAATCAACGGCATTCGCGCTCGCTCCGCGAGCGGCACGCGGGCTTCCTGCAACAAGCTCTTGAGCGCGCGCCGCGGACCGCCGCTGCGCACGCGCAACCGCTCGCCCCCGCGCCGCCAGCGCACCGCGAGCCGCTCCGGCAGCGCATCGAGATCGATCGCTCCCTGGCTCCCGGCTACGAGCTCCAGCGCGCTGCCGCCCGGGAGGGCGCACCGGCTCGACTGCCGCCATCGCCAGTCGAGCTCCGCGGCGTGGGCCTGCGCATCGGCTCCTGCGCCCGAGGTCGCTTCGCGATCCATCAGCGACAACAGGTCCGCGTGGCGTCGCACTGCCGCATCGCCCCAGAGCACTTGTGGGTGCGCATCGGGACGCGCCTCGAGGAGCGCACCCGCGATTTCCTCCAACCGCCTCGTATCGGGCACAACGCGGCTGCTGTCGGCGATCCACAGCCGCAGCAGATTTCGCCGCCGGTCGGCGCTGAGCACGCGCAGCGCCTTCACCGAGAGCGATGCACCATCCCTCGCGCGCTCGAGATCGGCGCGCGCCAGCGCGGTGAGCAGTCGCTGTGCCTCGGCGGCGTGGCGTGCCGAGCGTGCGACCGCCGAAGCCACGCCGGGCCAACGCTCGCGAACCAGCGGCAGCACCCGTCGCCGCAGATAATTGCGGTCGAATCGCTCATCGAGATTGGTGTCGTCCTCGACCCAGGCGAGCCCGCGCGCGCGTGTCCATGCCTCGAGCTCCCCGCGGGAGCATCCGAGCAGCGGCCGCGCGAGCAGTCCCTCGCCCAAGGGGGCGACCGCCGGCATGGCGGCAAGGCCCGCCAACCCACAGCCGCGAAAGAGCTGCAACAGCACCGTCTCGAGCTGATCGTCCCGGGTGTGCGCAGTCAGCAGAGCCTCGCCAGGCTTCAGATACTGCGCCAGACGCCGGTATCGGGCCGCCCGCGCGGCCTCCTCCAGCGACGCGCCGCGCCCGCGATTGACCTGAACGGCGAGCACCCGCAGAGGAACTTCGAGCTGTCGCGCCAGTTTGCGGCAGTGCACGCGCCAGCGCGAAGCGTTCGGATGCAGCCCGTGATCGATGTGCACCGCGCGCAGGCGAAGCCGGTCAATGCGCGCGCCAGCGAGTGCGGCGAGGAGCGTCGTCGAGTCGAGACCGCCGCTCAGCGCGACACAAACGGGGACGTCGGGAAATCCGGGCAGCAGGCGCGTGAGGCGCTCGATGAGCCATCCCGGACCGAAGGGGCTCTCTTTCTTACTCGGAGCTCTCACTGAACACCCCGAAGCCGGCGATCCGGCGCGAGCGCGCAGCGCGCAGCTCATCACGCGGAATCGACTCGAGCGCCTCGAGGTATTTCAACAGCGTGGCCTTGAGGCTCGCCGACATCGCGGGGGGATCGCGATGCGCGCCGCCCAACGGCTCCTCGATCACCTCATCCACCAGTCCGAGCTTGGCGAGTCGATCGGCGGTCATGTTGAGCGCCTCGGCGGCGGCCTCCTTCTTGTCCTGGCTCTTCCAGAGGATCGAGGCGCAGCCCTCCGGCGAGATGACCGAGTAGGTGCTGTATTGCAGCATGATGAGCCGGTCGCAGACGCCGATGGCGAGCGCGCCCCCGGAGCCGCCCTCGCCCGTCACCACGGTCACGATCGGAACACTGAGCACCGACATCTCGAACAGATTGCGGGCGATCGCCTCGCTCTGGCCGCGCTCCTCGGCGCCGACACCGGGATAGGCGCCCTGCGTATCGATGAGGGTGATGAGCGGCAGCCCGAAACGCTCGGCAAGGCGCATCAGCCGCAGCGCCTTGCGATAGCCCTCGGGCTTGGGCATGCCGTAGTTGCGTCGCACCCGCTCTTTGGTGTCACGCCCCTTCTGATGACCGATGATCATCACCGGCCGGCCATCGATGCGCCCCAGCCCGCCGATGATCGCCTGATCATCAGCGAACATCCGATCGCCGTGCAGCTCGCTGAACTCGGTGCAGACGGCGGCGATGTAGTCGAGCGTGTAGGGACGACGCGGATGACGCGCAAGCTGCGTGATCTGCCAGGGCGTGAGGTTGGCGAAGATGCTGCTCGTGAGCTGGCGGCTCTTCGCCTGCAGCCTCGAGATCTCCTCCTGGATGTTGACTTCCGACTCGGAAGTGACGTGCCGCAGCTCCTCGATCTTGGCTTCGAGCTCGGCGATGGGCTGTTCGAAATCCAGGAAGGCAACCGCCATGCTACGCTTACCGCAACTTTCTCACGCTGCGCGCGAGCGTACGGGGCGCCAGCCCCGGGCGCAAGCTCGGCCGTTTCCCGGGGGACTATCGGCCATCCGCCGACAGCGGCGGCCCGGAAGCGGCGGCGAGCGGAGCATACCTCACGTCGACTGCGCCGCGACCGAGCAGCCCTTCGAGGCCCTCCCGCAGCTCGCTCGTGGCGCGCACTGCCCACTCCGGGCCCAGCTTGAGAACCCCCCGCGCGGCCGAGGCGGAATATTCGATCGTAATCGCGCACGGACCGGACCGGTAAGTGGCGAGCAGCTCGGCGAGGCGCCCTTGCAGCGCCACCGTGTCGGGCCGACCCGCAGGCCACGTGAGCACCATGTGGCGCGCCTGTTGCTCACTGAGCTTGCCGAGGTCCATGATCCGCCGCGCCGCGAGTCGCCAGCCATCGCTGAATTCGTCGAAGCGCAGCGTGCCCTCGACGAGCACCAACGCATCCTTCGTGGCTAGATCCCGATATCTCTGGTAAACATCCTCGAAGAGCGTCACCTCCACTCGGCCGGTACTGTCATCGAGCGTGAGAATGACGCGCGGCCCGCGCTTCTTGACCTCATCGACCAGGCCACCGACCGTCACCGGCTTGCCGCCGCCGAAGCGCATCGGCTCGGTGCCGGCCACCGGCCTCTCGCTCACGAGATCCCCGATCCAGTGCGAGGCGGCACAGGCGAGCAGCGATGCGAAGCGCTTCGCGGGATGGCCGGTCAGATAAAGCCCGAGCGTCTCGCGCTCGCCCGCGAGGCGCACCGCCTCGGTCCATTCCTGCAGTACCACCCCATCCACACGCGCCGCGACCGGCGGCTGCGCCGATGCCTTCTCGCCGGGTGTCACAAGAGCCGGCGCGCCGAGCCCGAACAGATCGTTCTGCCCCGCCTCGTGAGCCCTCGAGTTCTGGCCGCCGAGCTGCATGGCGGATGGCAAGCGGTGCATCAGCGTCGCCCGGTTGGGTCCGAGCACATCGAGGCTGCCGCAGCGCAGCAGCGCTTCCAATACGCGGCGGTTGATCTTCTGCAGATCGAGCCGCCGGCACAGGTCCTCGAGGCTCACAAACGGACCGCGAGCCTCCCGCTCGGCAACGATCGCCTCCACGGCTCCCTGCCCGACGCCCCGCACCGCTCCGAGTCCGTAGCGAATGGCGCTGTCGCCCTCGACCGTAAAGGGGTAGAGCGAGGTGTTGACATCGGGCGGGCGCACCTCGAGCTTCATGGCCTCGCACTCGTGGATCAGCGTCACGACCTTGTCGGTATGATCCATATCTGCCGACAGCATCGCCGCCATGAACGCGGCCGGAAAGTGCGCCTTGAGGTAGGCGGTCTGGTAGGAGATCACCGCGTAGGCCGCGGCGTGACTCTTGTTGAAACCATAGCCGGCGAACTTCTCCATCTGGTCGAAGATCGCATTGGCGATCCTCGCCTCGATGCCGCGCGCGGCGGCTCCTGCGACGAAGACGCCACGCTGCTTGGCCATCTCCTCGGGTTTCTTCTTGCCCATGGCGCGTCGCAGCAGGTCGGCGCCGCCGAGGGTGTAGCCCGCCAGGCGCTGGGCGATCTGCATCACCTGCTCCTGGTAGACGAACACGCCATAGGTCACCCCCAGCACCTGCTCCATGTCCGGGTGCAGATACTCGGGCATCTTGCCGTGCTTGCAGGCCACGTATTCCGGGATCAGCTCCATCGGTCCCGGCCGGTACAGCGCGCCCAGGGCGATGATGTCCTCGAAACGATCGGGCTTCGCGTCCTTGAGCATGCGCTGCATGCCGCCGGATTCGAACTGGAAGACAGCCACCGTCCGCGCTCGCTTGAACACCCGCTCATAGGTGAAGGTGTCATCCAGGGGGATCTTGGTGATGTCGAGGGCGGGCTCGCCGGTCCGCGCTCGGCGCGCGTTGATGGCCTTCACCGTCCAGTCGATGACGGTGAGGGTGCGCAAGCCGAGGAAGTCGAACTTCACCAGACCCGCCGCCTCGACGTCGTCTTTGTCGAACTGGGTGACGAGGCTGCGGCCCGATTCGTCGCAATACAGCGGCGCGAAGTCCGTCAACACCGAGGGCGCGATGACGACACCGCCGGCGTGCATGCCGGCATTGCGTGTCAGACCTTCCAGGGAGCGCGCGAGGTCGATGAGGTTGTGGACCTCCTCCTCGGAGTCGTAGAGACGCTTGAGCTCGGGCTCTTTCGCCAGGGCGTCATCGAGGGTGATGCCGAGCTCGAAGGGGATGAGCTTGGCGATCTTGTCGACGAAGCCGTAGGTCATGCCGAGGACCCGACCGACATCGCGCACCACGGCTTTGGCCGCCATGGTGCCGTAGGTGATGATCTGCGAGACACGCTCGCGGCCGTAGCGGCCGGCGACGTAGTCGATCACGCGATCTCGGCCTTCCATACAGAAGTCGACGTCGAAATCGGGCATCGAGACGCGCTCGGGATTCAGGAAGCGCTCGAAGAGCAGATCGTAGCGCAGAGGATCGAGGTCTGTTATCGCCAAGCTGTAGGCGACCAGGGAGCCGGCGCCGGAGCCGCGCCCGGGACCCACCGGCACGCCGTTCTCGCGGGCCCAGCGGATGAAATCGGCGACGATGAGGAAATAGCCGGCGAAGCCCATCTGGCAGATCACGTCGAGCTCGGTGCGCAGGCGCTGTCGATGGCTCTCGTGGGACTGCGCGGCGGCATTACCTTCGGTGCGGGCGATCTCGAGCAGGCGCTGCTCAAGGCCGGACTCGGCTTCCCGGCGCAGGTACCCCTCGGTGCTCATGCCCCCCGGAACGGGGTACGGCGGCAGCCGGGCCTCACCCAACCTCAGGACCAGACTCGCGCGACGGGCGATCTCGACGGAGTTGGCGAGCGCCTCGGGAATGTCGGCGAAGAGGCGCGACATCTCACCAGGGGTGCGCAGATACTGGTTGGAAGTGTAGCGGCGCACGCGGTTGGGGTCGGCGAGGAGCGTGCCATCGTGGATGCAGACACGGGCCTCGTGGGATTCGAAGTCGCTCTGCTTGAGGAAGCGTACGTCATTGGTGGCGACCACCGGGACACCCCGGCGGCCAGCGAGGTTGACGGCCGCCGCGATATAACTTTCCTCGCCCGCCCGTCCCAGGCGCTGCAGCTCGATGTAGTAGCGATCGGGGAGAAGCGCGAGCCAATCCTCGAGGGCGCGCGCGGCGTCCGCCTCGCGGCCGTTCGCCAGCGCTCGTCCCACGTCTCCCTCGGTGGCGCAGGAGAGCGCGATCAGGCCTGCGAGGGTCTCGGCGGTGAGCCAACCGCGCTCGATCAGAGGCACTCCGCGCTCCTGACCTTCGAGATAGGCGCGGCTGACCAGACGGGTGGCGTTGTGGTAGCCGGCCTGGTTCTGGCAGATCAAGGTGATGCGTGTAGGCTGTTGACGCTCCCCGGACTCGCGGATCAGCAGGTCCACGCCGATGATGGGCTTGATGCCGCGGGCGAGCGCTGCGCGATAGAACTTGACCATCGCGAAGAGGTTGCACTGGTCGGTCGCGGCCACGGCAGGCATGCCGGCGGCGGCAACGGCTTCGATGAGCTCGGGCACCCGCACCACGCTGTCGATCAGCGAATACTCGCTGTGCAGGCGCAGGTGAACGAAGCCGGCGGACAAGGCTCACGTCTCCCGGTCGGTTGCCGTGAGCGGCCACTCGTCATCGAGGTCCGGCAGCATCCCGAGCGCCACCTTGACGGGACTGAAGGAGCGGCGATGCTGCGGCGAGGGCTCGCGGATGCGCAACACCCGAAGGTGCGCCGGCGTACCGTAACCCTTGTGGGTGGCAAGCTCGAAACCCGGGTAGCAGGGATCGAGCGCCTCCATCATGGCGTCGCGATACGTCTTCGCGAGAATGGAGGCTGCGCTGATTGCGCCCATACGGGCATCCCCCTGGACGAGGGCCTCGGCCGTGCAGTGAAGCGGCAGATCCGCGAGAGGCGGGAGCTGGTTGCCATCGACCGCCACGTGGGTCGGACACACCGGCAGGCGCAGCAGCGCCCGGCGCATCGCGAGAAATGTCGCACCCAGAATATTGAGCGCATCGATCTCGTCACGGTCGGCCCAGGCGACGGCCCATGCGAGGGCACGGCTGCGGATGATGGGCGCGAGACGCTCACGCTCCTGAACCGAGAGTGTCTTGGAGTCGGCGAGGCCATCGATACGGCGGCGCGGATGCAGGATCACCGCCGCGGCAACCACGGGCCCGGCGAGCGGCCCGCGACCGGCTTCATCGACACCGGCGACCCGCCGCGGCCGTGAGACCGGCGCCCGTGAAGCCCTCAAGCCGCCCTCCCGGGGCGCGCTGCCGGGCGCGCGAGTGCCACGATTGCATCGGCCGCCCTCCCCGCCCCGTCGCCCCGAAGCGTCTCGTGCACCTTACGGAACTCGCTGTCGAGCTCGCGCAGGTACTCGCGGTCCTCGAGCCGCGCGAGCAGGGCCTCGCCGAGAGCGGCGCCGCTCACCTGCTCCTGGAGGAGCTCGGGCACGAGCGCTCGTCCGAGGAGCAGATTCGGTTGCGAGAAGTAGGGCACTTTGACCAGTCGCAATGTTCGCAGCAGGAACGCGGTCAGCGCGCCGAGACGATACGCCACCACCATCGGCCGGCGCGACAGCAGCGTCTCCAGTGTAGCGGTTCCCGAGGCGACGATGGCGGCGTCGCAGGCGGCAAGCGCCTGCTGAGCGCGCCCCTCGATCAACGTCACCCGCGGTGCCGTGGAGACCTCGGCCTGCATTCTGGCGAAGATCGCGCGAGCGCGGGGCGTCGCCATCGGTGCAATGAAGCGCAGATCGGGCCGGCGGGCGGCAAGCCAGGCGGCGGCCCGAAGAAAATCCGCTCCGAGCCGCTCGACCTCCCCTACCCGGCTGCCGGGAAGGAGCGCCACGATGCGCGCGGACGGATCCAAGCCAAGCGCGGCCCGCGCACCCAGGGCGTCGACCTCGAGGGGGATCTGGTCGGCGAGCGGATGACCGACGAAGACCGCCTGCACTCGATGGCGCGCGTAGAAGGCGCTCTCGAAAGGCAGCAGGCAGAGCACCAGATCGCACGCGCGGCCGATCGTGCGCGCCCTGCCCTGACGCCAGGCCCAAACTTGCGGCGCGACGTACTGCACGGTCTTGATGCCGCGCTTCCTGAGTTGCTTCGCCACGCCCAGATTGAAGGTTGGCGCGTCGATGCCGACGAAGACATCGGGTGGCTCGGCGAGAAACCGCCCGATCAGCGCCGCCCGCAGCCGCAGAAGGCGTGGCAGATGGGGCAGCACTTCGGTGAGTCCCATGACCGCGAGCTCCTCCGCGCCCGCCCACGCCTTGCAGCCCGCGGCCATCATCTTCGGTCCAGCGACGCCGAAGCACTCGAGCTGCGGAACGCGCTCACGCAGCGCCGCGATGAGGGCGGCGCCGAGTTGATCTCCGGATGACTCTCCCGCGACCATGCCGACGCGCAGCGGCGCCGACCGCGTCATCTGACTATGCTGCGTTGGGAGCTGCGGATGAAATCGACGAACAGCCGCAGCTCGGGTTGCTCGCCGGCCGGCGGCTCGAGCCGCTCGAGCGCCTCGCTGAGCTTCAGGTCGCAGCGGTAGACGATCCGGTACGCCTCGCGGATCGAGCGGATCTGCTCCTCGGTGAATCCCCTTCGCTTCAGGCCCACGGAGTTGATCGAGTGCGGCTCCGCGGGATTGCCGGCGGCCATCACGTAAGGAGGCACGTCGCGCGTGACGATGGCGCCGCCGCCGAGAAAAGCGTAGGCGCCGATCCGGGCGAACTGATGAACGGCGGTGAGGCCGCCGAGCGTTACCCAGTCGCCGATCTCGACATGCCCGGCGAGGGCGGCGCAGTTGGCGAACACGGTGTTGGACCCGATCACGCAGTCGTGTGCCACGTGCGAGTAAGCCATGAAGAGATTGTCATGACCGATCAGCGTGACGCCCTTGTCATGGGTGGTGCCGCGGTTGACCGTGCAGCTCTCCCGGAAGACGTTGCGATCGCCGATTTCGAGGCGCGTCGGCTCGCCGCGGTACTTCTTGTCCTGCGGCGCATCGCCGATCGAGGCGAACTGAAAGATGCGGTTGTCGGTGCCGATCGTGGTCGGGCCGTTGATGACGACATGAGGTCCGATGAGGGTGCCCGCGCCGATGCGCACGTCGGGACCGATGACGCTGAAGGGGCCCACGGCGACGCCCGCCGCCAGCTCCGCTCGCGGCGAAACGATGGCATGGCTGTCGATCACTTCGCGGTCTCCGGCGCCACCATGATTTCCGCGTGAGCCACCTCGCTGTCGCCGATCAACGCCACCGTGGAGAAGCGCCAGATGCCCTTCAGATACCGCTCCACCTGCGCGGTGAGCACCAGCTGATCGCCCGGCTGCACCGGCTTGCGGAAACGCGCCTTGTCGATGCCGACGAAGTAGAAGCGGGTCTCCGCATCGGGGATGACGTTGGCGCTGAGGAACGTGAGAATACCCGCCGTCTGCGCCAGCGCCTCGATGATGATGACACCGGGCATGACGGGCCGCCCCGGGAAATGCCCGGGGAAGTACGGCTCGTTGTAGGTGACGTTTTTGAGCGCGCGGATGTTGCTGCCGCTATGCCACTCGAGCACGCGATCGACGAGCAGGAAGGGGAAGCGGTGGGGCAGATACCGCAAAATGCCCTGAATATCGAGTTGCGTCGAGTCAGTCATCATCCTCTTCCTGATCGGGGCCGCCGGAGGTGTTGCGCTCCAGCGCTTTCAGCCGTGCGGCCAGGGAGTCGATGCGCTTGAAGCGCGCGACCAGCCGGCGCCAGACATGGGCCTCTTCGAGCGGAATGCCTCCGGAGTATACGCCGGGGCGGGCGATGGAATGGCTCACCATGGTGCAGCCGGTGATGATCACATCGTCGGCGATCGTGAGATGTCCGCCGATGCCCACTTGGCCGCCGATCATGCAGCGGCGGCCGATGCTCGTGCTGCCCGAGACGCCGACGCAGGCGGCAAGAGCGCTGTGGGCGCCCACGCGCACGTTGTGCGCGATCATGATCAGATTGTCGAGCTTCACGCCCTCCTCGATCACGGTGTCCTCGATGGCTCCGCGGTCGATGGTGGTGTTGGCGCCGATCTCGACGTCGGGGCCGACACGTACGCTACCGGTCTGCGGCACCTTGATCCAACGTCCGCGCTCGTTGGCGAAGCCGAAACCGTCTCCGCCGATGACGGCTCCCGGCTGCACGACGGCACGCGCACCGATCTCCACCCGACGGCACACCGTCACACGCGCACTGAGGCGCACATCCTCGCCGATGGTCGCCTGATCCTCGAGCAGGCACTGCGGGCCGATGAAGGCGCGCGGCCCGACGATGACCCCCTCCCCGATCACGCTGAGCGCGCCGACATGCGCGGTGGGATCGATGCGCGCGCCCGCGCCGATCACCGCCGAGGGATGCCTGCCGGGCGCAGCCGCGGGCAGCGGATGCAGCACGGCGGCTATGCGCGCATAGGTGGCGTGCGGATTCTCGCAGACGAGAGCCGCGGTCGAGCAGTCGGCGGCGCTTTGCGCATCGAGCACCACCGCGGCCGCACGCGAGGACGCGAGCTGCTGCCGATAGCGCGGGTTGGCGACGAACGCCAACGAGCTCGAATCCGCATGTGCCAGCGTGGCCACGCGCTCGATCAGTACGCCGGGATCACCGCGTAACTCGCAGCCGAAGCGGACCGCGAGCTCCCCGAGTGAGACGCCCATGGAGGACCGAGTCCGGCAGCGCCCCGCGCCGCGCTGCTCTTTAGTGGGTGCGGCCCGCCGGTGCGCGGCGGACGGGCTGCGACTTCAGGGCGGTCAGGATGGCCGGGGTGATGTCGAGCGCGTTGTCGGCGTAGATGACGCCATCGGCGAGCACCAGGTCGTACCTCTGCTCCTTGGCGTATCTCTGGACCACCTGCACCAGCGTGTGCTGCAGCTCGGACATCAGCTCGTTGCGGCGCGCGTTGACATCGTCCTGGATCTCGCTTTGCTTTTGCGCGAGAGCCTGATAACGCTCCCGCAGGTCGACCTCGGCCTGGTCGCGCTGGTCCTGCGTCATCGTAGCCTCGTTCTTCTTCAGGGCGGTCTCCCTCGCCTTGAGCTCATTGGCCTCGGCCTGGAGGCTGCGCTCCTTGGGCGAGAACTCCGCACGCAGCGAGGCGTTGGCGGCCTGCGCCTGCGGCGACTCCTGAACAAGCTGGGCGTAGTTCACCACCGCGATCCTGAGATCGGCCGCGTGCGCTGGCGCCGCGACGAGCGTCCCGGCCGCTGCCATGGGGAGCGCCAGCACGACGGCGCTCGCGCCGGAAGCGGCAACCTTGCAAACCCAAGAGCTCAACCCGATCAAGCGCTTCACGGAAACCCACCTCGAATATGATTGATGTGATCGCAGACCGCAGGTGGCGGTCAAGCCCGTTATTCTAGCATTCCCTTCGGCGCGGTTACTCGGCCCTTTCCCGGGCCTCGCCCCTGCGGGGCTGCCGAGCGCTCGCGCGCTCGACGTTGCAAATCGCTCCAGGCGATTTGCTCGCGCCGCGTCAGCGCATCAAAAAGCCTGTCCGACCGAGAACTGGAACCCCTCGGTCTGATCCCCCCAGATGCAGGTGCCGGCCGTGGTGGACGAGGCGCCCGTGCAGCCATAGCGCTTGGCGTTCAGCGGAACGCCGTAGCTGAACCGGAAGAGCCCCATCGGCGCCAGCCACTCGACCGCGAGGCCGGTCGAGCGCTTGAGATCCGACCAGCCATTCAAATGGTAGTAAGCGGGCGTCACGCCATCCGGCCCGTAGAAGTGGATCTTGTCACCCGTGTAGAAGACGTTCCCGATGTCGAAGAAGAGGCTCACGCGCGCATTCTGCCGCCACTTCGCCGGCATCGGCAGCAGGAGCTCGTTCTGGCTGGTGAGGCGGAAGTTGCCGCCGTAGGGGTTGCCGTAGTTGTCGCGCGGCCCGAGCCAGTCCTCGCGGAAGCCCCGCACCGAGTCCGGGCCGCCGCCGTAGAGCTGCTGGTAGGGCGGGATGGCCGTGGTGCTGCCGAGCGCCCCGCCGTAATCGACGCTGTCGAAGAACGAGAGAGTGAAGTGGTGGAGCCAAATGGGCACGTACTGCTGGAAACTCAGGTTCCCCATGTAGTATTCCACCGGGCTGATTCCCGGAACCGTGACCCGGAAGCTGAGCGCCGTGCGGTTGCCGCGATCGGCAAACAGCGAGCGGTTGCGCGAGTCGAGGCCCCAGCCGGCGACCAGCAGCACGTCGTGGAAGTCGGTGCCGTAGAGCTCATAGTCGTTGTTGGTGTAGTCCTCGTGCACCAGACGGCTGTAGGAGTTTCCGTTCTGCTGCACCCACTCCTGCGCCTGCAGGGCGCTGCTGTAGGAGGTGGTCAGCAGCTGCGAGCTCTCGAAGGCCGTGCCGAAGGAAAGAAACTGGAACTCGGAGATCGGATAGCTCCAGGTAGGTCCCAGGCTCAGGTTCTTCGAGGAGAAATTCGATGACGAGGAGACGAACTGCGTGACGTCGCTATAGGTCACCGAAAGCGTCTGCCCGACCCCGTTCATGGTGAGATACGGGTTGCTGTATTCGACGGTGTAGACCTTGTTGTACGCCCCGCCCTCGAGCTCGACCGCGAAGCGGTTGCCGGTGCCGAGGAAGTCGGCATCCGCGTAGTTCGCGTTCAGCATCAGCTTGTAGGTCGCCGAGTAGCCGATGCCACCCGAGAGCTGCGCGGCCGGACCCTGCTTGATCTTGTAGTCGACGTCCACCTGATCCGGCGAGCCCGGGACGGGTGTGGTCGTGTAGCTCACGTCTTTCACGTAGGCGAGCTTCTGGATGCGTTGCTTGGAGCGCTCGAGCGCCACGTTGGACAGCCAACCACCCTCGAGCTGGCGCATCTCGCGCCGCAGCACCACGTCGTTGATCGCGGTCTCGCCGGAGAAGGTGATGTTGCGCACGTAGACGCGGTTGCCCGGATCGACGAAGAAAGTGAGCGAGACCGTATGGTTCTTGTCGTTGGGGGTCGGCACCGGGTCGACTTTCGCGAAGGCGTAACCGTCCTCGCCGAGACGGTCCTGGATCGCCTTCTGAGTGTCGGTGATGAGCTCCCGGTTGAAGATCTCCCCCGGATGAATCTCAACCAGCTGCTCGAGCTCCGGCTTCGGCACGACGAACGTGCCGGCGAGCTTGACGTCGGAGACCCGGTACACGGTCCCCTGAGTGATGTTGACGTCGATGAAGATGTCGTTCTTCTCGGGTGAAATCTGCACCTGCGTGGAGTTGATCTGGAAGTTGGCGTAACCGCGGTCCATGTAGTAGTCGCGCAGCCGCTCGAGGTCGCCCTGCAGCGTCTCGCGCGAGTAGCGGTCGTCCTGCTTGTACCAGGACAGCCAGTTCGGCGTCTTCAGCTCAAATGTCTCGAGGATGTTCTTCTGCTTGAACTTGGTGTCGCCGACGATGTTGATGGAGCGGATCACGGCCCGGCCGCCTTCGTTGACCTTGACCGCGATCTTCACGCGGTTGCCGCTGTCGGGCGTGACTTTGGTGTCGATCGCGACGCCGTATTTGCCCCGGCTGTAGTACTGGTCGGTGAGGTACTGGGTGACTTCCTCGAGCACCGAGCGGTCGAAGATCTTGCCGGGGGCGAGCCCGACGTTGCGCAGCGATTTCTGCAGGTCCTTGGTCTTGATGTCCTTGTTGCCGGAGATCGTGAAGCTCTCGATCGAAGGCCGCTCGAGCACCACCACCACCAGGGTGTTGCCCTCGCGGCGCAGCTCCACGTCGCGGAAGAACCCGGTCGCGTACAGCGCGCGGATGGCCTCGCGCACCCGCTGCGGGTTCATGTGATCGCCGATGTTCACCGGCAGGTAGTTGAATACCGTGCCCTCGGAGATGCGCTGCAGCCCCTCCACCTTGATGTCGCCGACGGTGAAGTCTGCGTCCGAAGAGATCTGGGTCTGTGCGAGCGCGATCGCCGAATGGATGGCCAGTGCGACCGAGGCCAGCAGCATGACGCGCGGCTTCATGTTCTAATACTCAACTTTGTCACTTCCGGGCCCATCGAGCCCAACTGTTGCATCAATCACGTAAGTCGACCCCGTCCTCGCCGCGCAGGGAAGCGCCGCGGCGGGGATGTGCGGACCTCTCGAGGTCCGGCTTGACTCTCAAAGACTCAACTGAACTGGCGCGCGATATCGTTGAAGAGCGCCACCCCCATGAGGAGGATGAGCAGCGCGATTCCCACCTGCTGCCCGAACACCTGCGCCCGCTCCGACATGGGACTGCCCTTGACCCACTCGATCAGCTGGAAAAGGATCTGGCCTCCATCGAGGATCGGAATGGGCAGCAGGTTCAGGAACCCGAGCGAGAGCGAGATCAACACCAGGAAGCCGAGGAACGAGCTCACTCCCGCGCTCGCCGACTGCCCGGCGTACTCGGCGATCGACACCGGTCCGCTCAGGTTCTTGAACGATACCCGCCCGAGCATCATGCGCCAGAAGAGCGTTCCCTGCAGCGCGGTCATGTCCCAGGCCTCTTTGGCGGCGCGCCCGAGGGCACTGACGGGGGATACCTTCAGATGACGCACCATGCTCGGCGGGTAGACGATGTCGGTCAACTGACCGACTTCCGCCTCCATCCGCCCGACATAGTTGCCGTCGACCTTCGCGCTCTCGAGTTCCACCTGCACCGTATGATCGGCGCCGTCGCGCTCGTAGGTCAGGCTGACCGTCCCGCCCGGATGCGGGGTGAGCTGGGCGAGCACCTCCTGGGAGGTCTTCACCGCCGTGCCGTCGACGGAGAGGATCCGGTCGCCCTCCTGCAGCCCCGCGCGGGCGGCGGGACCGTCTGGCTTGACCTCGGCGATCACCGCCGGAATCGGCGGCTGCCAGAACTGAAAGCCGAGCCCCGTGAACGGGTCCACGGTCAGATGGCGACGGGTCGCGGCGCTGCGCACATCGAGATCCACCTGGTGGAGCTGGCCGTCGCTGGCGCGCACGGTGAGGTTCGCAACGCCGCTCGAGCTCATCGCATCGAGTAGACCGTAGAGCACCCCCTGCTGCTCGTCGACCTTCGAGCCGTTGATCGCGACGATGCGGTCGCCGGAGCGCAACCCCGCGTTCGCGGCGATCGATCCGGCCGTCACATCGCCCACCACCGGCAGCCACTGGTTGACGCCGTTCACCCACAGCACCCCGGCGAGCACCGCGATCGCGAACAGAATGTTGAACCCCGGGCCGGCCAGGAGCACGAGGATGCGCTGGAAAGGGTGCTTGCGCGTGAACGACCGCGGCAGGTCCTCGGGCGGCACCGGACCTTCGCGCTCGTCGAGGAACTTCACGTAGCCGCCGAGGGGAATCGGCGCGATCCAGTGCTCCGTCCGGTCCGGTCCCGCCCGCCACGAGATGAGCGGCTGCCCGAAGCCGACCGAGAATCTGAGGACCTTGAAGCCGAGGCGGCGCCCGACCCAGTAATGGCCGAACTCGTGAACGGTGACCAGGAGCCCGACGGCGATGACGAACCACAGCGTGTACCAGACGACACTCATGCCCGCGCGCCCTCGAGCGAGCGCTCCTTAGCCGCATGCACCCCGCCTTCGATGCGCTCGGATGCGAGCCGCCTGGCTTCGGCGTCAGCCGCCAGCACGTCATCCAGACCGCCGATAGCCCCCGCGGGACACCGTGTGACCACGTCCTCAATGACTGCGGCGATTCCGGGAAAGTTCAATCGGCGCTCCAGAAAAGCATGGACGGCAACCTCGTTGGCGGCATTCAGCGCGACCGGCGTCAGCCCGCCGGCCCGTGCCGCGGACTGCGCGAGCGCGAGACAGCGGAATTTCTGCGGGTCCGGGGCTCGGAAATCGAGCCGCGAGGTTTTCACCAGATCGAGGAATTCTACACCGGAGCCCATTCTCTCGGGCCAGGAGAGCGCGCAAGCGATCGGCGTGCGCATGTCGGGCGAGCCGAGCTGCGCCAGCAGCGAGCCGTCGAGGTACTCGACCAGCGAGTGCACGATGCTCTGCGGATGCACGACGATCTCGACGCGCTCCGGGCTCAACGCGAACAGAAAGCAGGCCTCGATGAGCTCGAGACCTTTGTTCATGAGCGTGGCCGAATCGACCGAGATCTTCCGCCCCATGACCCAGTTCGGGTGCGCGCAGGCCGCCTCGGGAGTTGCCGCCGCGATCGCCTCCGGCTGCCAGTCGCGGAAAGGTCCGCCGGAAGCGGTGAGGAGAATCCGGCGTACGCCCTTCGGCGTCTCGCCGGCGCGCGAGCCTGCCGGCAGGCACTGGAAGATGGCGTTATGCTCGCTATCGATCGGCAGCAGCGTCGCGCCGCCCGCGCGCACCGCCTCCATCAACAGCGGTCCTGACATGACGAGCGACTCCTTGTTCGCGAGCAGCAGGCGCTTGCCCGCTCGCGCAGCAGCGAGCGTCGAGCGCAGCCCCGCGGCACCCACGATCGCGGCCATGACGCATTCGGCTTCCGGCAATGTCGCAATCTCCGTCAGCGCTGCCGCGCCGGCGAGGACTCGAGTCGCGCGCGCCGACTCTCCGAGCTCGCTCGCGAGCTCCCGTGCGGCACGTTCATCGGCCATGGCGGCGTAGGCCGGCCGGTATCGGCGGATCTGCTCTGCAAGCTTGCGCACACTGCGGTTGGCGCCGAGCGCCACCAGGCGGAAGCGCTCCGGGTGGCGCGCCAGCACATCGAGTGTGCTCTCGCCGATCGAGCCGGTGGAACCCAAGACGACCACGCCGATCATGGCAGGACTCCTAGCATAGTGAGGCCAAGCAGCAGCACCGGCGCGGCGCCCGTCACGCTGTCGATACGGTCCATGACGCCGCCGTGCCCTGGAAAGAGCGTACCGCTGTCCTTCATTCCCGCGAAGCGCTTCAGCAGACTTTCGGTCAAATCCCCGATAATGGAGAAAGCCACCGCTCCCAGACACAGTGCCAGGAAGCGCCCGAGCGGCAGCCGGAACCAGGCGCTGCCCGCCACCGCCACGGCGCCGCTCGCGATGAGGCCTCCGAGCGCCCCCTCCCAGGTCTTGCCGGGCGAGACGCTCGGGGCGAGACGCCGCCGCCCGAAGCGCCTGCCGCAGAAGTACGCACCGATATCCGCCATCCAGACGAGCACCAGGGCGAAGAGCACCCACTCCGCGCCATGCCCGGTCCGGAGCCTGAGGCGCGTCAGCGCAAGCCACGCCGGCACCAGCGACAACAGTCCCGCGAGTCCGGCCGACCAGCGGCTGACCCGACGCGGCGCCGCGACGATCCACACCAGCGCCGTGAGCCACCACAGCAGTGCCGCGCCGAGCAGCGCCTCGAGCCCTGCGGCGTTGCGCGTCGCGAGCCACGCGAACGGCAGGAGCAGGCCGACGAGCCCGACGTAGGCGCCGCGCAGCCGCGGGTCGGCGAGCTTCACGAAGGCGGACCATTCCCAGGCGCCGACGAGCACGACGAGGGTCAGCAGCCCCACCGTGGCCGCCGCAGGCAGCCAGAAGAGCACCGCGAGCAGCAGCGCGATCAGGACGGCGGCGGTAGCGACCCGTTTTCGAAGCGTCTCGCTCACGGACCTCGGGCTTTCTGCGGCAACTGTCCGGTCGTAAGGCCGAAGCGCCGCTCCCGGCCAGCGAAGAACTCGAGCGCAGCGGACAGCTCCTCGCCGTCGAAGTCCGGCCACAGCCGGTCGCTGAAATAAAGCTCCGCGTAAGCGATGTTCCACAGAAGGAAGTTGCTGATCCGCCGTTCGCCACCGGTGCGAATCAGCAGGTCTGCATCCGGAAGCCCCCCGAGCTCGAGCGCGGCGGCGAAGCGCTCCTCGTCGATGTCCGCGGGCCGCAACGCGCCGCTCGCGCATTGACTCGCGAGCCGGCGGGCCGCCTGCACGATGTCCCATCGGCCCCCATAGCTCACCGCCACCTGCAGCTTGAGGCCCGTGTTGTCCCCCGTGTGGCGCTCCGCGGTGGCGATCTGCGATTGCAGACGCACCGAGAGTCGTTGCCGGTTGCCGATGAAGCGCACGCGCACCCGTTGCCGGTGCAGCTCCGCGATCTCGCGGTCGACCGCCTCGAAAAACAGACTCATGAGGCTCGCCACTTCCTCCGCCGGCCGTGACCAGTTCTCGCTCGAGAAGGCGAACAGCGTCAGTGCCTCGACTTCGAGCCGGCTGCATTCCTCGACACACAGCCGCACGGGGGTGAGTCCCGCCTTGTGGCCCGCCGAGCGAGGCAGGCCGCGCGCAGCGGCCCACCGGCCGTTGCCGTCCATCGTGATCGCGATGTGCCGGGGGACGGAGTCCATCAGACCTGCATGACTTCCTTTTCCTTGGCCGCCAGAAGCTGGTCGATGTCGGCGACATGCTTGTCGGTGAGCTTCTGGATCTCGGTCTCGGCGCGCCGCTCGTCGTCCTGCGAGACCATCTTCTCCTTCAACATCTCCTTGATGTCGGTCATGACGTCGCGCCGGACGTTGCGCACGGCGACGCGCGCGTTCTCGGCATCGTGCCGCAACACCTTGGTGATCTCGCGGCGCCGCTCCTCGGTGAGAGGCGGCATGGGAATGCGGATGACCGTGCCCGCCGTCATGGGCGTGAGGCCCAGGTCCGACTTGAAGATCGCCTTCTCCACGGCCTGCACGACGCTCTTCTCCCAGGGGGAGACCACCAGGGTACGTCCGTCCTCGACGGCGATGCTGGCCACCTGCTGCAGCGGAACCTCCGAGCCGTAGTAGTCGATCTTCAGATGTTCGATGAGGCTCGGATGCGCACGTCCGGTGCGCAGCTTCTTCAGCTCCGACTGGAAGGTCTGCACGCATTTGGCCATGCGCTCGCGAGTGTCTTTCTTGATGTCTTCGAGCATGTTGTTAAGCCCTCACTCGCAGGTCACCGTCGTACCCACGTCTGCGCCGCGCACGATGCGCGTGAGGTCGCCGGGATTGTTGAGATTGAAGACCCGCAAAGGCAGGTGGTTGTCGCGACACATCACGATGGCGGTGGCATCCATTACATTGAGCTTCTCCGCGAGCACCCGGTCGAAGGTGAGTTGGGTGTAGCGGACCGCCGCGGGGTTGCGCACCGGATCGTCGGAATACACCCCGTTCACCTTGGTCGCCTTGAGCAGCACCTCGGCCTCGATCTCGATGGCGCGCAGCGCCGCCGCGGTGTCCGTGGTGAAGAAGGGATTGCCGGTGCCCGCGGCGCAGATGACGACCCGGCCCTTCTCCAGATGCCGGATGGCGCGGCGACGGATGTAGTCCTCGCAGACCTCGTTGATGCGGATGGCGGACATGACGCGCGCGTAAAGTCCCAGGGTCTCGAGCGCATCCTGCATGGCGAGCGCGTTCATGACGGTGGCGAGCATGCCCATGTGATCGGCCGCCACCCGGTCCATGCCCGCGCGCGCGAGCCCGGCGCCGCGAAAGATGTTGCCCCCCCCGATGACCACCGCCAGCTGCACGCCGAGCCCCACGATCTCCTGCAGCTCGCCGGCGATGCGCTTGAGCACGGCCGGATCGATGCCGTAATCGGCGCCGCCGATCAGGGCCTCCCCCGAGAGTTTCACGAGAATGCGGGAATATCGAGCCTCGGTGTTGCCTTCAGTCATGCCCAATTGCCCTCTCGTTCTAGCGCACTCCGATGGAAAAAACCCCGCCGGCGGCGGGGCTTTTTCGCGAACGGCGGCCGCTGTCTCAGTGCTTGGCCGCGCAGGAGGAGCCCTTCACCTGGGCCATGACCTCCGCCACGTAGTCCTCCTGCTTCTTCTCGATGCCCGCCCCGACCTCGAAGCGCTCGAATGCAACCACCTGCGCCCCGGCGCCCTTCAGCAGCTTCTCCACCGTCGTATCCGGGTCCTTGACGAACGCCTGGCCGAGAAGGGTGATCTCCCCCAGGGACTTGCGCAAGCGGCCCTCGACCATCCGGGCGACGATCTCGGGCGGCTTGCCTTCCCCTTGAGCCTGCTCCGTCAGAATCTCCCGCTCCTTGCTCATCACCTCGGCCGGAACCTCCTGCTGGGAGAGGTATCTCGGATTGCTGGCGGCCACATGCATCGCCAGATCATGCGCCAGCTGCGCATCCCCGCCCTTCACGGCGATCAGCGCGCCGATGCGCGTGCCATGGGTGTAGGCACCCAGGTGCTGCGGGCTGCTGAGCAACGAAAAGCGCCGCACACCGATGTTCTCACCGATCTTGGCCACGAGCAGTCGGCGGCGCTCCTCGATGGTCTCGGCGCCGTCGAGCCTCGACTGCAGCAGGGTATCGAGGGTATTCGGACGCTCCGCCACCGCGCGCGCGGCGATCGCCTTCGCGAAGGCGCGAAAGTCCTGCTCCCGCGCGACGAAGTCGGTCTCGCAATTGACCTCCACCATCGCGGCCGTGCGCCCATCGGCGGAGCGCTCGACGGCGATGACGCCCTCGGCGGCGATCCGCGCGGCCTTCTTGTCGGCCTTGGCGAGGCCCTGCTTGCGCATCAGCTCCGCGGCCGCATCCAGATCACCGCCGGTCTCAACCAGCGCCTTCTTGCACTCCATCATGCCCGCGCCGGTGCGCTCGCGCAGCTGCCTGACCGTCTGTGCTGTGATGCTCATGAATCGTATTTCCTATCAGTCCGAGGCTCCGCGCCCCTTGCGCCGGCCAGCCCCTGCGCCGCCCGGGCGTCGGGCCGCGACAGCCGCCTTCTCGCCCGTGCCGCCCGAGGCGACGAGCTCCGGCGCCTCCTCCGCGTCCAAATCGTCCTCCTCAGGGACGACTTCCGGCGTGACGGGCACGTCCGCCCCCGCGGGCGCTGCTTTGGCCGGGGCCGGACGGCGGCGCGCGGGCGCTTTCTTGCTGCGCACCGTGGGCGCGGGCTTATGCCGTCCTCGCGCGGATTTGCGCCGTGGGTTGCCGGCCTCGTCGAGCTCGACGAACTCGTCCTCCCCGACCGCCACGGCCGGGACCGATTCCTTGCCTTCGAGCACGGCATCGGCAACGCCGGCGGCATACAGCTGGATCGCCCTCATCGCATCGTCATTGCCCGGAATCACGTAATCGATGCCGTCGGGGGAGCAGTTGGTGTCGACGATCGCCACCACCGGAATGCCCAGTTTTCTCGCCTCATCGACCGCGATCTTCTCGTGGCCGACGTCGACCACGAAGAGCGCGTCCGGCAGCGCCTCCATGTTCTTGATACCGCCCAGGCTTCTCTCGAGCTTCTCCATCTCACGCCGAAGCTGGGTCGCCTCTTTCTTGCCGCGCTTCTCCAGGGCCCCCGAGGTCGCGAGCTCGGTGATTTCCGCGAGACGCTTGATCGACTGGCGGATGGTCTTGAAGTTTGTGAGCATGCCCCCCAACCACCGCTGGTTGACATAAGGTTGGCCGGAGCGCTCGGCTTCCTTTTGCATCGCCTCGCGAGCCGAGCGCTTGGTGCCGACAAAGAGCACCCTGCCGCCATCGGCGACCACGCCCTTGACGAACTGAGCCGCCTCCGCGTAAAGCGGCTGCGTCTTCTCGAGATTGATGATGTGGATCTTGTTACGCTCGCCGAAGATGAAAGGCGCCATCTTCGGGTTCCAGAAGCGGGTCTGATGTCCAAAATGGACCCCCGCTTCCAGCATCTGTCGCATGGACACGCCGGACATGGAGAAGTCTCCTGTTTGGGTTGAGCCTCCGCGCATCCCCGCGGCCATCCTCATCCTAAGCGAGGACACCCAGCCGGCGGGTTCAGCGATGCGCGTGTGGTGTGTTAATAGTGGAGAATTGCCAAAAAAGGCCGCGCTTTATACCATGAATCGACACACCATGCACGTGACGATCAAATCCCCCGAAGAGCAGGAGAAGATGCGCATCGCCGGGCGCCTCGCGGGCGACGTGCTCGACATGATCGCGCAGCACGTGGTCCCTGGGGTGACCACCGAGGAGCTCGACCGCCTCTGCCATGACTACATCGTCAACGTGCAGAAATCGG
Source organism: Steroidobacteraceae bacterium (assembly GCA_049579785.1). GTDB lineage: Bacteria > Pseudomonadota > Gammaproteobacteria > Steroidobacterales > Steroidobacteraceae > 13-2-20CM-66-19. Next base: position 25,954 of record JBAUOO010000227.1, on the reverse strand, counting down.
TGCCCGCGAATTTGAATTATCGCGGTTTCCCGAAGACCATCTGCACCTCGGTCAATCACGTGGTCTGCCACGGCATCCCGAACGACAAACGCCTCAAGGCCGGCGACATCGTCAACATCGACGTCACCGTCATCAGGGACGGCTTTCACGGCGATACCAGCCGCATGTACTTCGTGGGCAAGCCTCCCCCGCATGCGCAGCGGCTCGCCGAGACCTGCTTCGAGGCGATGTGGCGCGGCATCGAGACCGTCCGCCCGGGCACGCGCCTCGGCGACATCGGTCACGCCATACAGGTGTTCGTCGAGCAGAACCATTACTCGGTGGTGCGCGAGTACTGTGGCCACGGCATCGGGCGCATCTATCACGAGGACCCGCAGGTGCTGCACTACGGCGAGCCCGGCACCGGACTCGAGCTCAAGCCCGGCATGACCTTCACCGTGGAGCCGATGGTGAACGCCGGCAAGCGCCATGTGCGCCTGCTGCCCGACGGCTGGACCGTCATCACCAAGGATCACTCCCTGTCCGCGCAGTGGGAGCACACGGTGTTGGTGACGGACCAGGGACATGAGGTGCTGACGCTCGGGGCCGTGGACCGGCCTCCGCACTGAGGGCGAATATGGCCGCCGGGGACGTCGATCTCCTCGAGGAAGCGTTACCGCCCCCGTCCGCCGATCCCGGTTGGCCGTGGCTGCAGCGCCTGCCGGCGCTGCTCGCCGAGGCGCAGAGCTCGCCCGCCGCGTGGCGGGAGCTCCTGCGCCAGGCGCACGAGCAGCTCAAAGCCCGCTTCCTCGCCGATGAGCCGGTCGAGACGCTGGTACATGCCCGCGCGGCGCTGGTGGATCTGGTGCTGCGGGAATCCTGGCGCATGCACTCGATCCCCTCCATGATCTCCTGGGCGCTCGTGGCGGTCGGCGGCTATGGGCGCGGCGAGCTGCACCTCTGCTCGGACATCGACATCCTGCTGCTCGTGCCGCGCGCGCCCGAGGGGCCCGAGCAGGGTGCGATCGAGCGACTGCTCGCCTTTCTTTGGGACATCGGCCTCGAGGTCGGGCACAGCGTGCGCACCGTGGCGGAATGCGCGGGCGAGAGCCTCGCCGATGTCAGTGTCATGACGACGCTGCTCGAGGCGAGACTCCTTTCGGGAAATGCGGCGCTGCTCGCCGAGATGCATACCGCGCTCGGCGTGGATCGCATCTGGCCGGTGAGGGAGTTCTTCGAGGCCAAGGTGCGCGAGCAGTCGGAGCGGCACCTGAAGGCCAATGACACCGCCTACAACCTCGAGCCCAACGTCAAGACGAGCCCCGGGGGACTGCGGGACATCCAGACCATCGCCTGGGTCGCCAAGCGCCGCTTCGGCTCCGACACGCTCGATGGTCTCGCCACCAACGGCTTTCTCTCGATCGCGGAGCTGCGGCGGCTGAAGCAGGCGCAGTCCTTCCTGTGGAAGGTGCGCTTCGGCCTGCACGTGCTCACCGGCCGGCGCGAGGACCGGCTGCTCTTCGACCATCAGCTGAGACTCGCGCAGACCTTCGGCTACGAGGACGCCTCCTACACCCTCGCGGTCGAGCAGCTCATGCAGCGCTACTACCGGACCGTCAAGGACGTGAGCCTGCTGAACGAGCTGCTGCTGCAGCTGTTCCGCGAGGCGCTGCAGACCGAGAGCGCGCCGCCTCGTCCGCTCAATGCACGCTTTCACGTGCGCAATGGCTCGCTCGAGGCGGTCAGCGAGGATGTCTTCGCGCGCACGCCCTCGGCGCTGCTGGAGCTGTTCGTGCTGCTGCAGCAGAACCCCGACATCAAGGGCGTGCGCGCCGCCACGATGCGCGCGGTCGCCAGAAGCCTCTGGCTCATCGACGAGGAGTTTCGCCAGAACCCGCGCCACCACCGGCTCTTTCTCGAGATCCTGCGCGCGCCGGCCGGCGTGACGCACGAGCTGCGGCGGATGAACACCTACGGCGTCCTCGGACGTTACATTCCGGCTTTCGGCCGCATCGTCGGCCGGATGCAATACGACCTTTTCCACGCCTATACCGTCGACGCCCACACGCTCTTCGTGGTGAGCAACCTGCGTCGCTTCGCGATCCCGCGGTACGATCACGAGCTGCCGGAAGCCTCGCGGATCATGCAGCAGCTGCCGCGGCCCGAGGTCGCCTGTCTGGCGGCGCTCTTTCACGACATCGCCAAGGGCCGGGGCGGGGATCACTCCGAGCTCGGCGCGGTGGACGCGGAGGCGTTCTGCCTCGAGCAGGGTCTCTCGCCCTACGATGCGCGCATGGTGGCGTGGCTGGTGCGCAATCACCTCACCCTCTCGATCACGGCGCAGAAGCAGGACATCGGTGATCCGCAGGTGATCAACGCGTTCGCGCGCACCGTGGGCGATGAGGCGCATCTCGATTACCTTTACGTCCTCACCTGCGCGGACGTGCGCGGCACCAATCCGAAGCTGTGGAATTCCTGGAAGGCCTCGCTCTTTCGCGATCTCTATCATCGCGTGCGCCGGGCGCTGCGCCGCGGACTCGAGACACCGATCGATCAGGAGCAGCTCGTGCGCGAGACGCAGGAGGCCGCGCGGCGGCTGATGCTGGAGCGCAACCTTCCAGCCGCCGATATCGAGCGCGCCTGGGCGCGCTTCTCCGCCACTTATTTCCTGCAGCACTCGCCCGAGGAAGTGGCCTGGCACTCGCGCCTGCTCGCCGAGCGCGATCCGAAGTCCGATGAGCCCCTCATCGCGCTCGATCCGCAAAGCGTGCGCGGAATCACGGCGGTGCTGATCTACGCCCGCGCCCGCCGGCACGGCTTCGCGCGCACCACCGCCGTGCTCGATCAGCTGGGACTCAACATCGTCGATGCCCGCATCACCCCGACGGGTGACGGATTCAGCCTCGACCTCTATCACGTGTTGGAGGATGACAGCGCGCCGATTACCGACCGCGATCGCCAGGAGGAGATCGAGCATGCGCTGTGGCGCTCGCTGCAGGGCCCCAAGGACACGCCCTTCGCCGTGTACCGGCGCGCGCCCCGCCAGGCACGCATGTTCCATACCGCCACCCTGATCGCCTTGAGCGTCGACGAGCGTAATCGTCGCTCCGTGCTCGAGCTCACCGCCGGCGATCGTCCGGGGCTGCTCTGCGACGTCGGCAAGGTACTGATGGAGGAGCGGGTGGAGCTGCAGGCCGCGAAGATCATGACCGTGGGCGAGCGCGCCGAGGATGTGTTCTACGTCACCGACTTCGACGGCCGCCCGCTCGATGCCGCGGCCGCCGAACGGCTGCGCGAGCGCCTCGCGCTGTCGCTCGACCGCCGCGATACGGCGTGAATCCCCTGCTCTCGCGCCTGCCCCCCTACCCCTTCGAGCGCCTGGCGCGCTTGAAGGCGGGCGTGAGCGCTCCCGCCGCTCTCGAGCCCATCGACATGGGGGTCGGCGAGCCGCGGCACGAGCCGCCGCAGGAGGTGCTGAAGACGCTGCGCGACAACCTCCACCGCCTCGGCACGTACCCGAGCACCGTCGGTCTCCCGGAGCTGCGCGCCGCCTGCGCCCGCTGGCTCGAGAGACGCTATCGCCTGCCGGGCGGGGCCGTCGATCCCGCCACCATGGTGCTGCCCGTCAGCGGCACGCGCGAGGCGCTCTTCGCCTTCGTGCAGGCGGCGCTCGACAGAGAGCCGGGGTCCGACCCGGCCGGCGGTGAGCCGCTGGTGCTGATGCCGAACCCCTGTTACCAGATCTACGAGGGGGCGGCGCTGCTCGCGGGCGCGCGCCCCCATTTCCTCGATACGACCGCGGCGAACGGCTACATCCCCGATCTCGGCGCAGTGCCGGAGAGCATCTGGCGCCGCTGTCAGGTGTTGTTTCTCTGCAGTCCCGGAAATCCAACGGGAAAGGTGCTGTCGCTCGAGCTGCTGCGCGGTGCGATCGCGCTGGCGCAGCGGTACGACTTCATCATCGCGGCGGACGAGTGCTACACCGAGCTCTACCTCGAGGGCCGCTCCCCGCCTCCGGGCCTGCTCCAAGCCTCCCTCGCCTCCGGCTGCGGCAGCTTTGAGCGCTGCATCGTGTTCCACAGTCTTTCCAAGCGCTCGAGCCTGCCCGGCCTGCGATCCGGCTTCATCTGCGGCGATCCGCGGATCGTCGCCCGCTTTCTCCTTTACCGCACCTACCACGGCACCGCCATGCCGGTACCGACACAGCTTGCCAGCGTCACCGCCTGGCAGGACGATGAATATGCGGCGCGCAATCGCCGCCTTTACCAGGAGAAGTTCGAGCGCGTGCTGCCGATCCTCACGCCGCACCTCGAGGTGGAGAAGCCCGATGGGGCGTTCTATCTCTGGCCGCATGTGGGCGGCGACGATGAGCGCTTCGCGCGCGAGCTCTACGCCAGCCAGGCCGTGACGGTGCTGCCCGGGAGTTATCTTGCGCGCACCGGCCCGGACGGCAACCCCGGCGCGGGCCGCGTGCGCATCTCGCTCGTGCATCCGGTCGAGAAGTGCGTGCAGGCCGCCGAGCGAATCCGCGACTTCATCCGATGCAATCCCCCATGAAAGAAGACCTGAAGAATCTGCAGTCGGCGGTGGACGCCGCCTTCGAGTTCCGCGCCGACATCACACCGACCAACCGTCCGCCGGGCCTCGAGGGGGTGCTGGAGAAGTGCATCTCCATGCTCGATGCGGGCACCGTGCGCGTGGCGGAGAACCAGGACGGCATCTGGGCCGTCAACGAGTGGCTGAAGAAAGCCGTGTTGCTCTACTTCCGCATGCGCGACAACACGGTGATGGATGCGGGATTCACCCGCTTCTACGACAAGGTGCCGTTGAAGTACGCGGCATCGACGGAGGCGCAGCTGCGCGCGGCCGGCGTCCGCGTCGTGCCCCATGCGATCGTGCGCCGGGGCGCGTATGTGGCGTCCAACGTCGTGCTGATGCCCTGCTACATCAACATCGGCGCCTACATCGGCGCGGGCACGATGGTGGACACCTGGGCCACGGTCGGCTCCTGCGCGCAGATCGGCAGCAACGTGCATCTCTCGGGCGGCGTCGGCATCGGCGGGGTGCTCGAGCCGCTGCAGGCGAACCCGACCATCATCGAGGATGAGTGCTTCATCGGCGCGCGCTCGGAGATCGTCGAGGGTGTGGTGGTCGAGGCCGGCTCGGTCATCTCCATGGGGGTATTCATCGGCCAGAGCACGCGGATCTACGACCGCACCACCGGGCAGATCCTGCAGGGGCGGATTCCGGCGGGCTCGGTGGTGGTCCCGGGAACATTGCCCTCGGCCGACGGACGCTACGGCCTCTCCTGTGCCGTCATCGTCAAGCGCGTCGATGCGCAGACGCGGGCCAAGACTTCGATCAACGATTTGCTGCGGGGGGAGGAGTAGCGGCGGAAGCCACTTCCTCGGCGGCCGCGGGCGCAGCGGCGGCGCTCATCGATTGCAGCTGGCGCGCGAGGTTGCGCGCGTGATCACCGATCCGCTCGAGAGACTTGAGCACGAAGGCGGCCTGCAGCGCCACCTCGAAGCCGCGCGGATCCTCCATCGCCCGGGTGAGGAGCCTGCGCAAGCCCGCGGCGTATTCCGCATCGAGCTCCTTGTCGCGCGCAATGACCTCTTGCGCAAGACCGCCGTCCAGCCGATCGAAGGCCTCGAGCGAAAGGCGCAGGAGGTCGACCGCGAGCTGGCCCAAGTGGCGCGCGTCGCGCGAGGTGCCCGGCCCGGGCCGCCCATCCAGCTTGAGCACCGTGCGCGCGATCTTCTTGGCCTCATCCCCGGCCCGCTCGAGCTCGGAGACTGCCTTCGACATCGCGATGACCGCCTTGAGGTCGCCCGCCACCGGCTGCCGCCGCACGATAAGGTTGATCTGCTCCTCCCGGAGCTTCCCGTCGTAGCCGTCGACGGTGGGCTCGCGCTCGAGGACCCGCTCGGCGCTGCGCGCATCCCACTCCGTGTACGCCCTGGTCGCTTCCCGCACCTGATCGAGCACGAGGCCGCCCATCTCGATCACGTGCACGTGCAGCGTCATGAGCGCGCCGTCGAATCCGCGGCTGATGTGACCCTCGAGCATCGGTGTATCGCGAGGTGACATTGCGCGCTGGGCCGACGGGCGCTTACCCGAACCGGCCGGTGATGTAGTCCTCTGTCAGCTTGTGCTGCGGGTTGGCGAAAACCCGCTCGGTCGCACCGATCTCGATCAGCTCGCCCATGTGGAAGTAGGCGGTACGCTGGGACACTCGCGCGGCCTGCTGCATCGAGTGCGTCACGATGACGATGGCATAGGAGGCACGCAGCTCATCGATCAGGTCCTCGATGTGCGCCGTGGCGATCGGGTCGAGCGCCGAGCACGGCTCGTCCATGAGGATCACCTCCGGCTGCACCGCGAGCGTGCGCGCGATGCAAAGGCGCTGCTGCTGGCCTCCGGAAAGTCCGGTGCCCGGCATCTTGAGGCGATCCTTCACCTCGCTCCACAGACCCGCGCGCTGCAGGCTGGTGCAGACGAGCTCATCGAGCTCCGAGCGGCTTCGGGCCAGGCCATGGATCCGCGGGCCGTAGGCGACGTTGTCGTAGATCGACTTCGGGAACGGGTTCGGCTTCTGGAACACCATGCCAACCCGCGCGCGCAGGACCGCCACGTCCATCGCCCGATCGTGGATGTCCCGGCGGTCGAGGGTGATTGTGCCCGCCACCCGCGCGCCCGCGATGGTGTCGTTCATGCGGTTGAGGCAGCGCAGGAACGTCGACTTGCCGCAGCCGGAGGGTCCGATCGCCGCCAGCACCTGGCGGCGGCCGACGTCGAGCGTGACAGCCTTGAGCGCCTGATTGGCGCCGTAGAACACGCTCAAATCGCGGCAGCTGAATACCGGGTCATCGACAAAGCTCTCGCCGACCGAGCCGCCGGGCCCGCTCTCGGTGAGCGAGCTCGGCGCGTGCATGCGCCCGCTCGGCTTCAAGTTCAGGCCGCTCTCGCCGATGCGGCGGCTCTGGTCGGAGCCGCCGGCTCCGGGCACATCAGCTCGCCTGCGCGCCTGCACCGAATCGCCTTTGGACTGGGTCGTATTCATATGTCATTACAGGGTTGCGCCCCTGGACCGGCCGAGCTCGGTGATCCGTGGTCGCGCGTTTACCCGAATCTGCCAGTGACGTAGTCGTCGGTTCTGCGGCTCTTCGGCGCCGTGAAGATCTGCTCCGTCGGGCCGACCTCGACGAGCTCCCCCAGGTACATGAACGCCGTGACGTCCGAGACGCGGGCGGCCTGCTGCAGGTTGTGGGTCACGATCGCGATGCAGTACTTCTCGCACAGCGTCTGCAGGGTCTCCTCGATCCGCAGCGTCGAGATGGGATCGAGCGCGGCCGTCGGCTCGTCGAACAGAATCACTTCCGGCTCGAGCGCTATGCTACGCGCAATGCAGAGTCTTTGCTGCTGCCCCCCGGAGAGGCTGCGCCCGTCCTCGTGCAGCTTGTCCTTGACCTCTTCCCAGAGCGCAGCCCCCTGCAGGGCCGCTTCCACCCGATCCCGCAGCTCGGCGCGGGAGATCCGCCGCGACAGGCGCAATCCGAACGCCACATTTTCGAAGGTCGACATCGGGAAGGGGGTCGGCTTCTGGAACACCATGCCCACTCGAAAGCGCAGGCTCGCGACATCGACCGCCGGGGAGAGGATGTCCTCCCCGTCGAGTCTCACCTCTCCGGTGGCCCGATGGCCCGGGTAAAGGGCGTACATCCGATTGAAGACGCGCAGCAGCGTCGACTTGCCGCAACCGGAAGGGCCGATGAACGCGGTAATCCTGCGGTCCTCGAGCGTCAGACTCACGTCCTTCAAGGCCTGCTGCGCGCCGTAGTAGAAGTTCAGATGGCGCGCCTCGAACTTCACGGTGCCTCCGGGCGAAGCCCCCGTCGCCACGGAGCCGACCTGTGCAGCCGATACGCTCATCGTCGCCTCGTTCCCACACTCATTCTCGCGACGACCACGCGCGCCAGGATGCTGAGCAGCAGAATGGCGACGGTAATGATCAGCGCTCCGGACCAGGCGAGCTGCTGCCAGTCACTGTAGGGACTCAGCGCGAACTGAAAGATGACGACCGGGAGGTTCGCCATCGGGGTGGTCAGGCTCGTGCTCCAGAACTGGTTGTTGAGAGCCGTAAAGAGCAGCGGCGCGGTCTCGCCGCTGATGCGCGCCACGGCGAGCAGCACACCCGTCACCATGCCGCTGCGCGCGGCCGGATAGGCAATGCTGATGATGGTCCGCCAAGGATAAGCGCCCATTGCGGTGGAGGCATCTTTCATCCCCTGCGGCACCAGATTCAGCATGTCCTCCGTGGTCCGCACGATCACCGGCATCGCAATGATCGCGAGCGAGATCGCGCCGGAGATCGCCGAGAAATTGCCCATGGGCACGACGACGATCTCGTAGACGAAGAGTCCGATGATGATCGAGGGGGCACTCAGCAGCACGTCGTTGATGAAGCGGACCACAGAGCTCAATGGTGAGTTGCGCCCGTACTCGGCGAGATACGTGCCGGCGAGAACGCCGACCGGGCCGCCGATCAGGATGCCGAGCCCGGTCATGAGGGCGGTGCCGTAGATCGCATTCAGCAACCCGCCGGGCACGCCCGGGGGAGGGGTCATCTTGGTGAACAGGTTGATCGAAAGGTCGGGCAGGCCGTCCTTGACGAGCGTCCAGAGGATCCATATGAGGAAGAAAAGACCGACCGCGGTCGCAAAGCCCGAGAGCCCGAGGGCGAGCACATTCGTGAGCTTGCGGACGGTGCGCCGGCTCATACGGAGGAGAGGGCGCGGCGGTCGAGCCGCAGCAGCATCAAGCGCGCGGCGGCGATGACGGTGAAGGTGATCAAGAAGAGCAGTACTCCGAGAGCGATCAGAGAGGAGGCGTAAAGGCGAGTCGTGGCCTCGGTGAACTCGTTCGCGATGGCCGCGGAGATCGTGGTTCCCGGGGACAGGAGCGAGGCTCGGATCTGGTGCTCGTTGCCGATGACGAAGGTCACGGCCATGGTCTCCCCGAGCGCGCGCCCGAGGCCGAGCATGGTGCCCCCCATCATGCCCACCCGGGAATACGGCACCACCACCCGCCAGAGCACTTCCCAGGTGGTCGCCCCGAGGCCGTAACCGGACTCCTTGAGCACATCCGGGACGGTCTCGAACACATCGCGCATGACGGCGGAAATGAACGGAATGATCATGATCGCGAGCACGATGCCCGCGGTCAGCACGCCGATACCGTACGGCGCCCCTTGGAAGAGAATGCCCGCGAACGGGATTGCCCCGAGCGTATTGCTGATCCATGGCTCGACGTGAAGCTGCAGCACCGGTGCGAGGATGAAGAGCCCCCAGAATCCAAAAATGATGCTCGGAATCGCCGCGAGCAGCTCGATGGCCATGCCCACCGGCCGCTTGAGCCACGCCGGGGCGAGCTCGGTGAGAAACACCGCGATGCCGAAGCTGACCGGGAGCGCCAGCACCATGGCAATCACCGAGGTGACGACCGTGCCGAAGATGGCGGACAGCGCCCCGTACTCATCCGTCACGGGATTCCAGACATCGTGCGTGATGAAGGCCAGCTTGAAGCGCACGAACGCCGGCCACGCGCCATGCAGGAGCGAGACCACCACGCCCCCGAGCAACACCAGCACCAGGAGCGCCGCGACCAAAGTCGCGCCGTGGAACACCCGCTCCCGCAGGCGCTGCCCCACTGCATGTTTCGGCTGGATCGAGGCGACGGTGCTCATGTCCGCCGGCTGACCTTTGGGTGCATGGTGCGTTATTTCCTATCAAGCCCACCGGTCGCCGGCCGGCTGCACGGGTAATGCCATCTGAAGGTCCCGAGGGAGGGTGGCTGCCTTTGCCGGGCAGCCACCCCGTTCCCGCGAGGGTACATCAGTTTGCGGCCGCCGGGATGCCGGCGCCCGGCGGCCGCGGATCATCAGATCCCCAGGTTTTTCTTCCAATAGGCCCGGATCGCATGGACGACGCTCGGCGGCAGCGGACCGAAGGCGATCGACTTCGCCATGTCCTGCCCGTGCTCGAAGCCCCACAGGAAGAAGCGGGTGACTTGCTCATTGACGGACTTCGGCGCCGAGGTGCGCAGAATCTGCCAGGTGCAGCCGGAGATCGGCCAGCTCTGGGCGCCCGGTTGGTCGGTGAAAATCGCGTAGAAGTCCGGCACCTTGAAGAAGTCCACGTGGGCAGCGGCGGCCTGAAAACCCGTAAGCGTGGGGCTCACGATCTTGCCGGCGCTGTTGATCATGCGCGACCACTGCATGTGGTTCTCCAGGATGTACGCGTACTCGACGTACCCGATCGAGCCCTGGATGCGCTGCACGTAGGACGCCACTCCCTGGTTACCCTTGCCGCCCAAGCCGGTGGGCCAGGCGATGGAAGTGTTTGCACCGACCTGCGTCTTCCACTCGGGGCTCACCTTGGAGAGGTAGTTGGCGAAGGTGAAGGTCGTGCCCGAGCCGTCCGAGCGATGCACGACGCTGATCGCCATGTCCGGCAGGTCGAGCCCGGGGTTGAGCTGCTTGATGGCCGGATCGTTCCACTTGGTGATCTTCGCCATGTAGATGTCGGCGACCACAGGGCCCGACAGGATGAGCTCGCCCGCCTTGATCCCGGGGAGATTGTAGACGAGGTCCTCGCCGGCGATCGCGGTCGGGAACTGGATCAAGTGGTTCTGATGCAGCACCTCGGGCGTGAGCGGCATGTCGCTCGCGCCGAAGGCCACGGTCCCGGCCTTGATCTGCTGGATGCCGCCGCCCGAGCCGATGGCCTGATAGTTGACCGCGATGCCCTTCTTCTGCTGGTAGACCGCGGCCCACTTGGCGACCAGCGGGTAGACCCAGGTGCTGCCGGCGCCGGTGATCGCATTTTGCGCCAATGCCCCGGTGCTGCCCAAGGCGGCAGCCAGGCCAAAGGCGAGGATTCGCGTTTTCACTGAATTGAACATGATGCCTCCGCTTCTTGGTGATGATGTTATGTGAGTGCGTGTCTTAGAAGGCGACCTGGGCCCAGAGGCCGATCTCGTCGTACTTGCCGTCGGCCTCGTTGAACGCGCTGCCGTCGGTCGTCGAGAAAGTGGCCGTCGTCGGCCCGCCGTCGATCTTCTCGTGCTTGTAGACGAGCGCCACATCGACGTTCTTGATCGGGTGGGTCACGACCCCGAGGTTGAAGTACTGGTCCTTCAGGCCCGGCGCCAGATCCTGGCTCAGCTTGGCCTGATCCCAACGGCCGAATACGCCGACCATCGGCGTGAAATCATACGAGGCGAAAACGGAAGTGCCATTCGACTTGTCCGAGGCGGATTTGGTGACCGTGGTCCAGTCGTTCGCGGAAAAATACTCCACGCCGACCCGAAAGCCGCTGTTGACATAAGCGGCGAGCGCGTCGACGCGATTCGCGGTGTGGTAAATGGCGACCGGTGGGGTCGCATTCACGTCCTTGCCGAGCTTGCCGCTGTAGCCGCCGATCGCGAGGATCACCCCCGTGATGGGCTGCAGGCTCACGCGGCCCTCGAGATCCATGTCCTTGGAGCGGGTGGGGTTCTTGTAGCCGGCACCGTTCACGGCCGATACCTGGTAGCTCAAGAGCTTGCCGTCGATGTCACCGCCGACGTGCAGGCCCCAGTCGGCCGAGTTGCCGAAGTGCAGCCGATCGATGAGCGTGTTCTCGACGAAGCGGAAGTTGTAAACCCCCTCGTCAAAGGGGATCCAGGGCATGTCCGACTCGCCGAGCCGCACCCAGAAGGCCTTCGACAGCGAGGCCTGCAGCCAGGCGTTCTTCATGTAGACATCGACCTGCTGGCCGCTGTTGTAGGTTGCATCCGTCTCGAGCTTCGCCGACCACATCGAGTCGAAGCTCTCGTTGAGGATGAGATAGAAGCGCTTGACGTCGGCCCCGGTGCCGCTCGCGGCGGTGTCGGTGCCGTTGTTAGTCTGATCGATATTGGTCAGATCGGCGTAGACCTTGCCGCCGACGGTGGGCATCGGAACGTCGGCCAGTGCGGTCCCCCAGGCGCCGAGGGCCGCGGCGACAGCGCAGGGGATGGCCAGAGATTTCTTGAACATGAGTGGCTCCGTGGGTGACTTATTGTTCACTGCTGGGCGTCTGACGAACGCCCGGCAATTCGGGCACGCGCATTTAATGACAGAACTGTGACAGCTTCATGACAGCGCCTGCGCCCGCTCCCGGGGTGGCGCCCCGATCAGGCAGCCGGCGCAGCGGCAGGGATTCTCGCCCGCGAAAGTTGCACCCGCGTGACACCTCCTGCCCTCGGGATGCAGAAAGCGCTTGCCCGCCCGGCAGAGGCACCTTATAAACGCGCCAGCCGATTGCGACCCCTGACGCAGACATGTCCGAGACCCTCGAGCTCACCCGTGATCTGATGACCCGCCGCTCCGTGACACCCGCCGACGAGGGTTGCCAGGGGGTGATGATGCGGCGCCTGCAGGCGCTCGGCTTCGAGATCGAGCCGCTGCGCTTCGGCAGCGTGGAGAATTTCTGGGCGCGCCGCGGCCGCGACGCGGAGCCCCTCTTCTGCTTCGCCGGGCACACCGACGTCGTGCCCACCGGGCCGCTCGAGGAATGGCGCAGCGATCCTTTCGTGCCTGTCGTTCGCGACGGCTGGCTCTACGGCCGAGGCGCGGCCGACATGAAAAGCGGCCTCGCCGCGATGATCACCGCGACGGAGGAATTCGTCGCCAGCCATCCCTCGCATCGCGGCCGCATCGCCTTTCTCATCACCAGCGACGAGGAAGGTCCGTCGGTCGATGGCACCAAGCGCGTGGTCGAAGCCCTCGGCGCGCGATCAGAGCGCATCGACTGGTGTCTGGTAGGCGAGCCCTCGAGCGAGGTGTCGATCGGCGACACCATCAAGATCGGTCGGCGGGGCTCATTCAGCGGCAGGCTCACCGTGCACGGGGTGCAAGGGCACATCGCCTATCCGCACCTCGCGGAAAATCCCGTCCACACGCTCGCCCCGGCCCTCGCGGAGCTGACCGGCCGCGTGTGGGATCAGGGCACGGAGCACTTCGAGCCGACGAGCTTTCAGGTCTCGAACCTGAACGCGGGCACCGGCGCGCCGAACGTCATCCCCGGGGAGCTCAAGGCGCGCTTCAACCTGCGCTATTCCCCGGTGCAGACGCTCGAGGGACTGAAGGAGACGGTCGAGGGGATCCTGCGTAAGCACGGCGTGCGCTATACGCTGGAGTGGTATGTCTCGGGAGAGCCGTTCTACACCCCGCCCGGGACCTTGTCGGGGGCGGTGGCGGCGGCGATCGAGGATGTGACCGGAGGGAAACCGAAGATGTCCACCGGCGGAGGAACCTCGGACGGGCGCTTCATCGCCCCGACGGGCGCACAGGTGGTGGAACTGGGCGTGGTGAACGCGTCAATTCACAAGGTGAACGAGTGTGTCCGGGTGACGGACATCGCCGCGCTCCATCGCATGTATTTCAACGTGCTGAGGAACCTTCTGGCCTAGGCGCGTCTTGCATTGGCGATGCAACCCGCCAAGCCGAGGCCGGCGGCCCAGATCAGCACCCACGCGGGCATCGCGAGGCCGAGGAAGGTCCAGTTGATGACACCGCACTCCCCGCTCCCGCTCAGCACCCGGCGGATGAGCGCGGTAAGCGGCATGAACTTCAGCATCACCGAAAGCGGCGCACCGCAGGAGGGAATGGCGCCAGGCGGCAGGTGTTGGATGTAAAGCTGGCGGGCGGCCACGGCGATCGTCGCCCCGGCGGCGAGCGCGATCAGCACAGCGTAAACGCGGGCACCCCAGCGCCGAGGGTTGTGCAGTGCGGCGATGAGGAGCACGACGCCGAGGGCGGCGATGCCGATGCGCTGGAAGATGCAGAGCGGGCAGGGATCGAGGCCGAGCTCGAACTGCGCATAGAGCGCGTAGGCGATGAGGCCCGCGCAGATGAGGAAGCCGGCGAAGTTGCTCAGTCGCCGCGAAAGCACGTTCATGCGCGGATTCGGAACCGTCAGCGGCGCACCGCTTACGACGAGGCCGCGGGACGCGGCTCACCGGCGAGGCTGGCGCGCTCTCGCAGCTCCCGCTCGACATCGTCGAGGGAGGTATGGCGGACGTCCTTGCCGTACACCATGTAGATCACATACTCGCTGAGGTTCTTCGCGTGATCGCCAATGCGCTCGAGCGCGCGCACGACCCACATCACATCGAGCGCGCGGCGGATGGTGCGCGGGTCTTCCATCATGAAGGTGATGCTCTGTCGCTGGATGGCCTCGTACTCCTCATCCACGAGGCGATCCTGGCGCGCGACCCGCAGGGCCGATTCCGCATCCATCCGGGCGAAGGCATCGAGGGCGTCGTGGACCATCTCGGAGACGATGCGCCCGAGATGCTTGATCTCCCGGTACTTGTCCGCCGGGCGCTCCATGGTGGCAAGGCGCGAGGCAATGTAGCCGATCTTCTCGCCCTCATCGCCGATGCGCTCGAGGTCGGTAATGGTCTTGATGATGGCGACGATCACGCGCAGATCGCCCGCGGCCGGGGCGCGCGTCGCAAGAATCCGGCTGCACTCCTCGTCGATCGACACCTCCATGTTGTTCACCTGGTAATCCCCGAGCGCCACCGACTCCCCGAGCGAGCTGTCACCTTCGATGAGGGCGGTGATGGCCTTCTGCAGCTGCTGCTCGACGAAGCCTCCCATGGCGAGCACTTTGCTGCGCACGCGCTCGAGATCCTCGTTGAAGCGGCGAGAGATGTGGTGACTGAGGTCGGCGGTTTCCATCAGGAGGGTTCTCCGGCTCGGCACGCGATGATAGCCGAAAAGGCTGAGGGGTGATGTTTACACGCGTTACACGGCGGTTGCGGCGCGGGCGAGGTGTACGCGCTGGGGAGGAAAATGGCACGAGAAGGTGCTGCCCTTGCCGAGCGCGCTACGCACCTCGAGCTCCCCGCCATGCCGTTGCAAGACATGCTTCACGATGGCGAGACCGAGCCCCGAGCCGCCGGTGGCGCGCGAGCGCCCCTGATCGACGCGATAGAAGCGCTCGGTGAGCCGCGGAATGTGCTCGGTCGGGATGCCGATGCCGGTATCGGTCACCGAGAAGTGTCCGCCGTCCTCATCCACCCACCAGCGCATCTCGATCGAGCCCTCCGCGGGAGTGTATTTGGCGGCGTTGTCGACCAGGTTGGAGAAGGCGGAGTGGATCTCCGCCTCCTCGCCGATGAGCTCGGCATCGGCATCGATCCGCACCCGCACCTCCCGCGGGTGCACGGGACGGGCGAGCACGTCCTTGCGCAGCAACGCGAGGAGTGCCGCGATATCGAGCGGCTCCCCACCGACGGGCTGTCCCGGCTGCTCGAGGCGGGAGAGCTCGAGCAGGTCGTGAATGATGGCGGTCATGCGCTCGGCCTGGCGGCGCATCTCGGCGACCGGGCCCGCGAGGTCCCGGTCGAGGGCTGGATCCTGACTCAGCGTCTCGAGATAGCCCGAGATCACGGTAAGCGGCGAGCGCAGCTCGTGCGAGGCGTTGGCGACGAAATCCCGCCGCACCGCCTCCAGGCGCATCTGCCGGGACACGTCCGCGGCGAGCAGCAGCTGCTGGCCCTCCCCGTACGGCACGAGCTGCAGCGACAGATAGCAGTCCTCGCGCATCGCGCGGCGGATGACCACGGGATTCGCGTAATCCTGCAGCTGCAGATAACGCTGAAACTCCGGCTCGCGCAGCAGGTTCTCGATTCGCAGGCCCAGGTCCACCGTGCGGCGCAACTCGAGGAGCCTGCCCGCCATGCGGTTGAACCAGACGATCTCGCGCTGCGGGTTGAGAATGACGACGCCGTTCGGCAACGCCGCGGTCGAGCTCTGCAGCTGGCGCACGAGCTGCACGAAGCGCTGCTTGTGGAAACGCTTGCGCCGGTGCAGGCGCACGATCTGGGAGATGATCTCCCCCCAGACGCCGCCGATGTCCGGGGGATCGGCGTAGCTGCGGTGCCGCAACCACCATTCCACCCGAAAGAGCACGACCAGCTGCCAGGTGAGGTGAGCGGCGAGCGCGCAGGCGAGCCCGCCCCAGATGCTGCCGAGCAAGGCGCCGACGATCAGCCCGGCGGCGATCGTCGCGAGCAACCGGCCGGCCGCAAACCACCATGCTTGAGTTGCGGGTTGCAGCTTTGCCCTCACTCCGTCTTGTTCGAGAACCGGTACCCTGCGCTACGGACGGTCTGAATATACCGATCGAGGCCGTAGGGCTCGAGCGCCATCCGCAGTCTACGGATACAGACGTCGATGGTCCGGTCCTCGACGCTGGTGTCACTCCCCCAGAGTCGGGCGATGAGCTGCTCGCGGCTGAAGACCCGCTCCGGGCGGCTCATGAAGAACTCCAGCATGCGAAATTCAGTGCGCGCGAGCGGCAGGACCTCCTCGTTGACGGTGATCCGCTGCCCCTGTTGATCGAGCTTCAGGCCCTCGAACTCGATGACCTGATTGAGGCCGACCGTGCCGGCCCGCCGCAGGACCGCGCCGATGCGCGCCAGCAGCTCGCGGGGCGAGAAGGGCTTGGTGATGTAGTCATCGGCACCGTTCTCCAGCCCCATGACCTTATCGCCCTCCTCCGCGCGCGCCGTCAGCAGGATGATGGGCAGGTCGCGCGTGTGCCGGTCGCGCTTGACCGAGCGGGTGAGCTCGAGGCCGCTCATATCCGGCAGCATCCAATCGACCAGGGCCAGGTCGGGCAGGCGATCGGCGAGCGCCTCGCGTGCGGTCCGGCAATCCTCAGCCTCGCGCACGCTGTAGCCGGCGCGTTTCAAGCCAAAGGCAATCATGTCACGGATCGCCCGCTCGTCCTCCACCACCAGTATCAGTTTCCCGTGCATGGCCGTCGCTCTCCGCAACGCGGGTATTACAGTCGGAGAATGTTGCAGAGTCATGACAGTCTGCCGGATATGTTACGACGGCGGCCGCGCGACATCATCCCGCAGGTACACCGGCACGGCGGCCTCGGGGCCGAGGAGTCGCCCGGCGGACACCTCCGGGACGGCAAGACGGACCACCTCGACGGCGCGGGGCAGGAGGCGGTCCGCCGGCGAGCGCGTCGAGACGCCGGCGAGGCGCCGCAGCAGCGGGTAGGCGGTAAAGCCGCGTCCGAGACCTGAGGCACCGGACCACCCGGAAGGCAGCCGCACGCACTCCGGGGGCGCCACGCCTTCGGCTCCGTTGGGCTCGGCCAAGCCATCACGGCCGCGCTCGAAGCACCCCCAGTAGACCTCCTGCATGCGCGCATCATTGCATACGAGTGCGCGCGTAATGCCGCTGTCCTCATCGAACGCTCGCTGCGCGACCGCGCGCAGGTCCGAGACCGGCACCACCCCGAGGCCGGCGCCGAAGGCGAGCCCCTGGGTGAGGCTCGCGGCAAGCCGCACGCCGGTGAAGGACCCCGGTCCGCGTCCGAAGGCGATCGCATCGAGCTGGCGCAGACTCACTCCCGCCTCGGCCAAAAGCTCATCGATCATGGGCAGGATCCGCTCGGCGTGCTCGCGCGTGAGCTCCGCCTCGCGAGCGAGCATCCGATCCCCGATCAGCAGCGCCGCCGAGCAACACTCCGTGGCCGTGTCGAGCGCCAGCAGTCTCATCGCGTAAGACTCGAGCGCCGCCGCGCCGCCTCGGGCGGAGCATGACGGGAGAGAAACTCCAGCACCTCATCCCGCTCGCGGGTGACGGTCATCGGCGGTAGCGCGCCGAGAAACACCTTGCCGTAGCCGCGGGAGGTGAGCCGAGGATCGCAGATCGCGACAACGCCGAAGTCCTCCTCGCTGCGGATGAGCCGCCCCACTCCCTGTTTGAGCGCCAAGGCGGCCTCCGGAAGCTGATACTCGCGAAATGCGCTCCGCCCGGAAGATTCCAGATACTCGACTCGCGCGCGCACCAGCGGGTCATCGGGAGAGGCAAACGGCAGCTTCTCGATCACGACCAGCCTGAGCGCACTGCCCTTGACGTCAACACCCTCCCAGAAGCTCGTCGTGCCGAGGAGCACCGCGCCCCCGTCCTCGCGAAATTCCCGCAGCAGCTGCTCGCGCGGCCCTTCGCCCTGCACGAGCAGACGATAGCGCGAGGTCCCCTGGCGCCGCCGCCAGAGCGCGGCGGCAGCGGCGAGCGCCCGATGGCTCGTGAAGAGCACGAAGGCGCCGCCGCGCGAGGCTTCGATCAGCTCGAGCGCCACCTCCATCACCGCGGGCAGATATTCCGGCGCCGCTGGGAGCGGCATCTGCGCCGGAAGATATAGCCGGCTCTGGCGCGGGTAATCGAAGGGGCTGTCGATCTTGAGGGTCGCGCAGGCCTCGAGCCCCAACCGGCCGGTGAAGGGGCTGAAATCCTCGCCGAGCGACAATGTGGCCGAGGTGAACACCCATGAGCACGGGTGCGCCTCGAGCAGCGCCCGGAATCGGGCCGCGATGTCGAACGGCACGAGGCTCAGCGCGAATGCGCGCGCATCGATCTCGAAGGAGCGGGCGCCGTCGAGCTCCTCGACGGCGCCGATGCGTTCGAGGCTCCCCGCGAGCTCGACCGCGCGATCGACGAGCACGCTCGCCACGGTGTCCTCGTCCGCCGGGCGCAACGCTTCGGCGAGCGTCTCGACCGCGCGCCGCAGATCGGCGACGGCCGCCGCGATCGGCGAATGGGCATCGCTCCAGGCGATGCGGCCCTGGGCGCCGGGCAGCACGCCGCAAAGCCGCCCGATCGAGGACTGCACGCTGCGCATCGCTGCGAGCGCGCGCTCGCGAGCTTTCGCGGTCAGCGCACCCGGTCCGGCGAGCTCGAGCTGCACCTCCTTCAGCAGAATCTCGATGCGCCGACTGCTCACGCGCGCGCCGAAAAACTGGGCTGCGAGATCGGGGATCTGATGCGCCTCATCGAGAACGATGGCGTCGGCCGCGCCCAGGAGGTCGCCGAAGCCATCTTCCTTGAGGGCGAGATCGGCAAGCAACAGATGGTGATTGACGATGACGATGTCGGCATCGAGCGCCTGCCGTCTCGCGAGCGCCACGTAACAGCCGGCAAGCTCCGGGCAGCGCGCGCCGAGACAGTTGTCACGGGTCGAGGTGATCTGGGCCCACACCGGATGAGAGTCGGCGAGCCCGGAGACTTCGGCCAGATCCCCGGCCCGCGTGGTTAGCGACCAACCGCGGATGCGCTCGAGCATGCCGCCTCGCTCCTCACCGTCCGCCTGCTGCAGGCGGTGACGGCACAGGTAGTTGGTCCGGCCCTTGAGCAGGGCCACCCGCGCCGGCCGGCCGAGAGCCGCGCCGAGGAGCGGCAGGTCCTTGGCGAAGAGTTGATCCTGCAGCGTCCGCGTGCCGGTCGAGAGGAGCACCCGTTTGCCGCAGAGCAGCGCGGGTACGAGATATGCGAAGGTCTTGCCCGTGCCGGTGCCCGCCTCCACAGTCAGGATCTGCCCCCGGGTCAGCGCCGCAGCGACCCGCTCGGCCATCAGGATCTGTTGACGGCGGACGTTGAAGCCCGGCAGCGCCCGCTGCAGAGGTCCTCCCTCCCCGAAGATGTCCTCGAGATCCAACATACTGCGATGATAAGGCAGCGCCGCGGCACGCGCAGGTGCTTGAATTTCCTGTAAGACTCTGCCGTGTGCGATTATGGAACAAAAGAGAGGGGTTTATCGTACTTTATGAGGGCGGGCCGGATGCGCGGTTATACTGAGTCGACGCTCCCCTATCCGCGGTGAACGGCCTCGGTGAAGGCCGGGCCGCAAACGACACGAGGACTCGAGGATGGCCACTGCTGCAGCCCTGATGACTCCGTTGTCCCAACTCTCGCGCGCGGTGTCCGACTGGGTGGAATCCGTCCGAGCCCTGACCCAGCCCGCGGGGGTGCGCTGGTGCGAGGGAACCGAGGCGGAATACGGCGAGCTCACCTCCAAGCTGATCCGGGAAGGCGAGCTGATCAGGCTCAACCCGGAGTACTTTCCGGGATGCCATCTCTACCGCTCGAGTCCGACCGATGTCGCGCGTGTCGAGCATCTGACCTACATCTGCACCCGCACCCGGGACGATGCCGGACCCAACAACAACTGGATGGACCCTGGCGAGGCCCGTGCGAGGATGCGCGCGCTTTTCTCCGGTTGCATGCGCGGGCGGACCCTGTACGTCATTCCGTACTGCATGGGCCCGATCGACTCGCCGCTCTCGAGATGCGGGGTGGAGATCACCGACAGCGCCTACGTCGCCCTCAACATGATGATCATGACGCGGGTCGGACGCGCGGCGCTCGAGCGCATCGCGCGGGACGGGCAATTCGTCCGTGGGCTGCACTCGATCGGCGAGCTCGATCCCAACCGACGCTTCATCATGCACTTCCCCGAGGAGCTCGCGATCCAGAGCTTCGGCTCCGGCTACGGCGGCAACGCGCTGCTCGGCAAGAAGTGCCACGCGCTGCGCATCGCGAGCTGGCAGGCGCGCTCCGAGGGCTGGCTCGCCGAGCACATGCTCATCGTGGGTCTCGAGAGCCCCGCGGGGGAGACGCACTACATCGCCTGCGCCTTCCCCTCCGCCTGCGGCAAGACCAACCTCGCCATGTTGATTCCGCCGGCCTCGCTCCCCGGTTGGAAGGTCTTCACCGTCGGGGATGATATCGCCTGGCTGCATCCGGGCGCCGACGGACGGCTCTGGGCCATCAACCCCGAGGCCGGTTATTTCGGTGTCGTGCCCGGAACCAACCCGCAGACCAACCGCAACGCCTACGAGATGATCCGGCGCGACACGCTCTTCACCAACGTCGCGCTCACGGCCGACAACCAGCCCTGGTGGGAAGGCCTGCCGGCGGGCATTGCGGTCACCGACTGGCAGGGCCGGCGCTACGATTCCTCCAAAGGGCCCGCCGCGCATCCCAACTCGCGCTTCACGGTTTCCGCCAGGCGCAACCCCAGCTACTCCCCGCGCGCCGAGGATCCGCGCGGCGTGCCGATCTCCGCGCTCGTCTTCGGCGGCCGGCGGCGCGAGGTGGCGCCGCTCGTTTACGAGGCGCGTGACTGGCAACACGGCGTGCTGGTCGGGGCTTCCGTCGCCTCGGAAACCACCGCGGCGGCAGTGGGTCAGGTGGGTGTGGTCCGTCGCGATCCCATGGCCATGCAGCCCTTCTGCGGTTATAACTTCGCGGATTACTGGCGGCACTGGCTCGAGGTCGGCGCAAAGCTGCCGCGGCGGCCGAGAATCTTTCACGTCAACTGGTTCCGGCGCGATGCGCACGGAAAGTTCCTGTGGCCGGGCTTCGGGGAGAATCTGCGCGTGCTGGCGTGGATGCTCGATCGCTGCAGCGGCAGGGTCGGCGCGGTGGAATCGGGCATCGGGCTCTTGCCCCGGCCCGAGGACCTCGACACGCCGGGCCTGTCCGTGCCGGCCGAGTCGCTGCGCGCCCTGCTCTCGGTCGATCCTGCGCTTTGGCGCAAGGAGATGGCGGATATCAGGGCTTACCTCGAGAAGTACGGCTCGAGGCTGCCCCCGGAGCTGCTGGCCGAGATCAGGACAACCGAGAGCGGGCTCGGGAATCCCGCGACGCGCTAGAGGTTCTCGCAGGCGAAGCGGATGGTCTGCGCCGAATCCGGCTCGGGCAGACGCCCGAGGCCGATCATGCCCTCGCCCTTCAGCTGCAGGCTGTCGCGGCGGACGAAGGATTCCTCGCCACCGAGGCTCTGCACGAAGGTACCGTTGGTGCTCTGATCGATCAGTACCAGCTTGTTGCGGGTGAGCTCGATGCGCGCGTGCAGCCGCGAGATGAGATTTCCCTTGACGACGAGGTCGTTGTCCTCCGCGCGTCCGATCGTGACGCTCGGGTGGTGGTCGTCGACCACCACCTCGCGGTCGAGCCAGCGCAATCGAAGCCGCGCTGCGCTCGCATGCCGACCTTTGAGGGCGAGACCCGGCACCATGCTGGTCACATCCTCGGTCTGCCAGAGCACCTCGTAGAGCGGGACCTCGTTGCCCTGCCCCTTGATGGGCGCGGTGTCGATGAGGCGACAGGCCGCCCGCCACTCCGGCGAGAGATGCTCGATCGTCGCCGCGGTGGTGATGATCTGGCCCGCCTTGGCCTGGCTGGTCATGCGATTGGCGGTATGCACCGTCGAGCCGAACACGTCGCGGTGCTCGAGCACCACCGCCCCAAAGTGGCAGCCGATCCGGATTGCCACCGGCTGGCCGTCAACCTTGAGCTGGGCGTGAGTGGAAATCTGCTGCTGCATCTGCGCGGCGGCATTCAGAGCCTCGTCCGCGCTCGGGAAGCTCGCCATGACCTCATCGCCCATGGTCTTGATGACCGTTCCATGGCGCTGCTCGGTAGCCCCGCGCATCACATCGATGCAGGTCGACACCATATCGCGCGCGCGCAGGTCTCCCATCAGCTCATAGAGCCGGGTCGAGCCGACGACGTCGGCAAAAAGTATGGCGAGTTCGATGTCCTTGCCCATGTGGAGTGCGCAGCTGGCCGCCCACCCTTGCAAGCTCCGGACGGCAAGGCGACGACATTGAAACGAATGATACCAGATGCCTGGAGGGCAGCTACGGATCAGCCGGCGCTCTGTTTGTCCCCTGGCTCGAAGTCGCCTGCGGCGCTTCCAGCGGCCAGCCCATGAACCCCTTCGACCTCGCGGTCGTTTCCCGGGGCGCTTCCTGTCGCGCTGGCGGATCTCAGTGAAAGCGGCCTTGGCCCGCCTATTGACGTTTCGACCGGGGCGCGGCTTGCCGCGGCCGCCGCCTGCCGCAGCAGCTCGGCGCCCGCTCCGGGGGCTCGCGCGCCTTCGCTGAGCAGCCGCCGGTAATCACGCGCGCCGGGCTCGCCGGCATAGAGCCCGAGCATGTGGCGCGTGATCGCCGCGAGGTGATCACCCTGCGCGAGTTGCCGCTGCGCGTACACCGCCATGCGCTCGATGAGCGCCTCACGAGCCGGCGGCTCGTAACCGCCCGACGCGCCGAGCGCCCGCTCGAGCTCGCTCAGCACGTTCGGCCGGTGGTACGCCTCGCGGCCGAACATGACACCATCGCACCAGGTGAGGGCCTCGAGCGCGCTCGCCGACGTGCGGAACCCTCCGTTGACGATCACCGGCAGGTCGGGGAAGTGCCGCTTCAATCGGGCGACGACCTCGTAGCGAAGCGGCGGCACCTCGCGATTGTCTTTCGGCGACAACCCTCCCAACACCGCCTTACGCGCATGCACGACGGCGACATCGCAGCCTGCATCCCGCACCTGACTCACGAACCCGTGCAGCGCCTCGAAATCCGACTCGTCGAATCTCGACAGCGCCGCGCGAACGAGCTCATGCGTGCCGCGCACCACTCCGATGCGCATCTTCACCGTCACCGGGATCCTGACCGCCGCGCGCATCGCCGTCACGCACTCCGCGACCCGCGAGGGCTCGAGCATCAGGCAGGCCCCGAACGCGCCGCTCGCGACGCGATCGCTCGGACAGCCGCAGTTGAGATTGATCTCGTCATATCCGGCCTGCTCCCCTGCCCTCGCCGCCGCGGCAAGCTCCCGCGGCTCGCTTCCCCCGAGCTGCAGCGCAAGCGGATGCTCCTGCGGATCGTAGGCGAGGAGGCGGCGCGCATCGCCTCGCAGGATGGCGGCGGCCGTAATCATCTCCGTATAGAGGAGTACCCCCGGAGAGAACCCGCGCAGGAAGTACCTGCAGTGTCGATCGGTCCAGTCCATCATGGGGGCGACCGACACCCTTCGATCCAACCAAGTGCCTTGCTTTCCTGAGGAAAGGCCTATTTTTTCAGGGTTTGCCGTCATTGGCGTTGTTGCGCGATTTCTGCGTATTCCGGTGCGTTTATGAGTTGCGGAGGCGACGTATAGGCGACAAGAATAGCGTGTCGCCTCCGAGGTCACCATGGCTTACATCCGCGCTCGAAAGCAATCGGACGGGTTCACCCGGTACACGGCGGTCATCAGAATCCGTAAGGGAAAGGCGGTTGTTCACCGCGAAGCGAAGACCTTCGCCCATCGCGCAGCGGCGCTCACCTGGGCCCGACATCGCGAGGTCGAGCTCGAGGACCCCGCGGCTCTCATCCGAGCCCAGGACGGCATCCAGAGTCTGGCTCGTGTGATCCGCTGGTACATCGATACCTTCGAGTCCATCTCGAGATGGCAGCGCAGCAAACAGACCCACCTCGAGTTCCTCGAACGGCACGCGATCGGCAAGAGCAATATATTTGCGCTGACGACGGCTCTTCTGGTGGAGCACGTCCGTAGCCGACGCGCGGAGGGAGCCGGGCCGGCAACGGTGGCAAACGATCTCACGTGGATCGGCGTCGTCCTGCGCGCGGTCAAGAGCGTCAGGGGCCTTCCGGTGAGACCGGAAGCGATCGAGGAGGCGCGCACTGCGTGCCGAGAGCTGCGGCTGGTCGCCAAGCCGAAGAAGCGGTCCCGCCGCCCGAGCGCCGAGGAGCTGCAGAAGCTGCGGCAGTTCTTCTCGAGGCGCGATCCACGATCAAAGATACCCATGCTCGAAATCATGGAGTTTGCGCTGCATTCGGCGCGACGGCAGGCGGAGATATGCAGGCTCGAATGGCGAGACAACGATCCCGAGCACCGGACGGGTCTGGTGCGCGATGCGAAGCACCCGACGGCCAAGGAAGGCAATCACAGGCGTTTCAAGTATACGGCCGAGGCCTGGGAAATCGTGCAGCACCAGGCAAAGAGCCAGGAGTTCATCTTCCCCTTTGACCCGAATAGTGTCGGGGCCGCGTTCACGCGCGCATGTCACGTCCTGGGAATTGATGACCTCCATTTTCATGACCTGCGGCACGAGGCCACGAGCAGGCTCTTTGAACGGGGATACCAGATCCACGAGGTAGCGCAGTTTACGCTCCACGATTCCTGGAACGAGCTGAAGCGCTACGCCAACCTGCGCCCGGAACACATTCGCGAGCTCCCCTCGACAACGCCCATTTCAACGCGGGGCACACGAAAAGTCGTGCCCCTCAACGCGCCTCGCGTGAGTACCGAGCCTTTTCCCGCTGCCGGTCGATCAGCTCAGCCAAGTCAGCCAAACTTACCAGCCACGGGGACTTCTGGCCGCCGAGCCTGAACGCGCTGCACGGGAGCAGTTTCGCCGGAGCGCGCCGCCGGGCTTCCGCAAAGCTCAATCCGAAATACTTGGGTGCCACCTTTTCGAGCGGAACATTGGCCTCGCCGAATTCCGCAAGCAAGCCGAAATACGTGCTGTTCATCGCCACGACCCCTGCTCATTCGGTTTGGCCCGCGCGGTTTCCGGTTTCGTGGTGCCGTCCCGCAAGAAGGCCTGAAGGGCCGCCTCGCTGATGCGAGGAGTACGGCCGAATCGGGTGGCTCTGAGCTTCCCCGAAGCAATAAAGCGCTTCACCGTCCGCACGCTGACCCGCAGGTGGCAAGCCACCTCCTCAGCGGTATAGAGCGGCGGAAGATCCAAAGATGCGGCGGGAACAGTGCTCAGTTCCCTGGCCCGTGCGAGGGAGGGCCGGGCTGCGGGTCGGGGTTTTGAGGTGCGCCAGTCCCGATTTTCCAGCCCTCGCTCGTCATAAGCCGTTTCCGCCAGCGGCAGCTCGAATTGTCCTTTGTCGCCCGACATCGCTTCGTTACCGCGTCAGCTCCATGTCACGGTCGCGTGGTGGCGGCGACCGCTGCAACGCTCGCTGCTCCTTGAGGAAGCGGACGAACTCAGCCGCAAGCCGCTCGCGGTCGGTGCGCACCGGGGGCAGCGTTCGCGCGAACACGCGGACCTCCGCCGCGAGCTGCCGTTCGCCTTGGGCCTCGAGCGTCTTCGCCATCCCGAGCCAGCCTGCGACCAGCGCCTTGCGCGTCTCGATGAGCTTCGCGCGCTTGGGATCGCGAACGGTGCCCGTCGCGGAGAGCTCCTGAGCAATGCTCTGCACCTCCTCTCGAAACGCATACGAGGACCGCCGCCGCGCCTTGGCCCGATATGCCGCATCCCGCTCGGCACGCTTGGTC
>JBAUOO010000226.1:0-17612 GCA_049579785.1 Steroidobacteraceae bacterium | reverse complement strand
GTCGAGACCGATCGCGAAGCCCACTGTCGCGAGAAAAAGACCAGCTGCCGTGAAGGACACCGCCACACCGCCTGCCAGCCAGAAGGCGCCGGAGCGGTCGGCGGATGTCGCCGCTCCGAGCACCAGGGGCAGGAGCGGGAAGACGCACGGCGACAGGGTCGATAGGATGCCGGCAAGGAAGCCGGCGCCGATGCTCAAGGCCGACATCGTTTAGCTGGAAGAGGTCTCGAGCAAGCGCAGGATCACGTCGGGATTCGTGGCCCCTGTCAAACGACCGGTTTCCCGAGTGCCGTGATAAACGATGAGTGTGCTTTGCATTTGCACCTGCAGCCGGTGCAGCAGCGGCTTGCTGGTGTCGAAGTCGACATCGAAGACGTGCAGATTCTTGAACCGTTGCATCTTGTAAAGCTTGTGCAGAATCGTTCGCTCTCTGGCGCAGGTCGGGCACCACGACGCCTCGACGAACACGAGAATCGAATCCCCGTGCTCTTGCGCCCCGTCAAAGGTGCTTTGCTGATAGGGTTGCACCGTTGCGGCGTAGGCCGGGATCAGTCCGCTCATGAGCGAGAGCCCGAGAGCGACGATCATGGGGCTTATCTTCATCCGGAATCTCCTCTTTGCTGTCGGTCGGCACCGTCACGTAAGCCGATATACGAGCATTGACGGTCGAACGTTACAGTCGGACGAGTCGCCACGAGCGCCACGTCCCCGATGCGCGCACGGGTGCGGCGAGGCGACGGGGAACACCGGAAGTAAGGACGCATCGTCGGCCTTACCTTTTTCTCACCCTGCGGGGTAGTTCGAGGGGAAAAGCGCGCGTTTGGTCTCCTCGTCGCTGACTTTCTTGAAGTCGTGGTCTTTGCCGACGGCGCGCGCGCGCGTGACTGCCGCTCTGGCATCGATCCTTTGGAAGAGCCGCTTAAGGTGCGGATAAGCGCCCAACGGGTCGTCCACGCCCTTCAGGACGCGTGAGGCCCGATCGAGCCACCCCCAAGCGGAGATGTCCGCGATCGTATAGCTGTTACCGACGATGAACTCACGGCCGGCGAGGTGATCGTTGAGCACCTGGTAATGCCGCTGCGCCTCGCGCCGGTAACGATTCACGGCGTAGGCTAGCTCCTCGGGCGCGGCGAACTGAAAGTGTACGGCTTGCCCGGAGAAGGGCCCGAGACCTGAGGCGATGAAGAGGAGCCAGGACAGGAGCTCCGGCCGATCCTCGGATGCGCCGAGGAGCTTACCGCTCGTCTCCGCAAGGTAAAGCAGGATGGCGGTGGAGTCGAAGACCCGCACCGCCTTGCCGCCCGGTCCCTCGGTGTCCACGATCGCGGGTACCTTGCCGTTCGGATTGATGGCACGAAAGTCGGACTGATGCTGCTCGCCGCGGCTCGTATCGACCGGGATCACCTCGTACGGCAGGCCCGTCTCTTCGAGGAAAAGCGCGATCTTCGCCGGGTTGGGCGTCGGATGGAAGTAGAAGCGGATCATCGGAATCTCCACCGTCTTTCATGAGCGATGAGTCGCGGCACCCTGACACGCTCCTGTCTCAGGGCACTTTAGCTGCGACGATCTGCAGCTTGAAGATCTCAGGGGGCTGCGCAAACAGCTCTCCCGCCTTGGCCCTTTCCATCAGCGCGGCCGCCACCTTGCCGTTGAGATGAGCGTTGCGCCCGGCCTCATCATCGAAGGTGTCGAATATCGCGAAGGAAGAAGGTCCTTCCTGGATGGCGTACCAGGTTCTCGTGCCCGGTTCGTCGTTTACCAAAGGTAGGGCGGACCTCAGAAAGTCGGCAACGGCTTGCTCCCTGCCCGAGTTTGCTTTCAGCGAAACGTACAACGCGAGTTTGGTCATCACTTTCCCCTGCTTGGCCGATTGTCTCCGATCAGTCCTTACCATGCCCGCGGGGTCTGCCGACCCACCGCGCCAAATGCCTTTAGTGCTTCATCTTATCGTGCGTCATTTTCTTGTGCTTCATACCGCCGTGTTTCATCGCATGACCGTGCTTCACGCCGGCCTTTGACGACATTGCCCCATGCGCCATGCTGTCATGACCCATGGCGCCATGACTCATTGAGCTCTCATGACTCATGGAGGGATTGTGCTTCATGGTACTGTGAGAGCTCATCGAGGACGATTGCGCGAAAGCCGGTCCTGCGAGAAAACCGGCAAAAACGACCGCGGCGGCGAGCATCGAGCGGCAGTTGAACATGGTTGCGAAGCTCCTTTGGGTTTGAAAGGCACCGGGATGGCTATGGATGTGTCGTCCCTCAATACGTCGCGATGGCGTGGAACGTTACGGAGACCCGGGTGAATCACCGTTGCCCTCGGCCCGCGGCGGCTCTGCGATCGGCGGATCAACCCGGACGGCGGCACAGCGACCTTCCAGCCCGCGCTTGCATTTTAGATCATTCGATCTAAAATGCCCGCTTAGAGAAATCGTAAGTATTCTTACCTTGTAGGGCAATATGGCGCGACCACGCGAATTCGACGAGACCGCCGTCTTGAACGCCGCCACCGACCTCTTTTGGTCACGTGGGTTCGAGGCAGCCTCCAGTCGCGAGCTCGCGGACCGCATGGGCCTCACGACCGCGAGTCTTTACAACGCCTACAGCGATAAGCGCACCCTCTATCGGCAGGTTTTGCAAAGGTACGCAGGCGGTGCCCTTGACTGGTGCGGCGAGAGCTTGGCGGGCGACAAACCGGCTTTCGAGGCATTTCAGGCCTTCTTCTCGGCGCTGGCCAAAGAAGGCGCGGCCGATCGCGACAGAAAGGGTTGCCTGATCGTCAACGCGGGGCTCGAGACGGCTCCCCATGACCCGGAGTTCAAGGCGATCGTCGCCGGAGTTTTTCGCCGGCTCGAGCGCATGTTCCGTGATTGCCTGGTGCGCGGGCAGGCGGAGGGATCGGTCACTCGAGCGCAATCGGCCGATGATCTCGCGAGAGTTCTCCTCGGAGTGATGCTGGGCATGCGGGTGCTGGCGCGCACCCGCCCCGAACGGGCGCTCCTCGAAGGACTGGCGCGAACGGCGACCGAACTCCTCAAGCCCTGACCGGCAGATGAACGTGCAGGCGGAGGTGTGCGCAACGCCCGAGCGGGCAGAGCCCGAAGAGCGTTTCCGAGTGCTGATGATTCGCGGCCTGGACGGAGATTCCCGCGCGTATCGCGAGCTTCTCGGTGAGCTCAGTCGGTACTTGCGCGGCTACTTCAAACGCCGGATCCACCACGCGGAAGTCGAGGATCTGGTGCAAGAGACGCTTCTGGCCGTACATTCGAAACGTCACACCTATGATCGAGCGCTGCCGTTCACGCCGTGGGCCTACGCGGTTGCGCGCTACAAGCTGACCGACCACTACCGCCGCAATCATGCACCCCACGTTCCGCTCGAAGACGCGGGCGAGCTGCTCGCGCGGGAGAGTTCCGAGGAGAGCACTGTCCGAACTGATCTCGAGAAACTCCTCGCGCGCCTGCCGACCCGTCAGGGCAGCCTGATCCAGGACGTAAAGCTACAGGGATTTTCGGTCGAGGAGGCCGCGCGCAAGCGCGCGGCGCCCGGCTTTCTCACCAGGGTCCATCGTCACGGAGCGTCTCAAGGGCGTAGGGGCGAGCCTCGAAGAGATGATCCACGACGGTCGCGCACCGAGCGCTGTAAGTCAAAGCCGAAAGGAGCTTCCGATGATCCGCCTGCAAAATGGTGAGCTTTTCCCCTCTCTCGAGATTCCGGCGGTAGGTGGAGGCACGATCCTGATCCCGCGGTCCCTTCGGGGATCCTACGGTGTCGTCCTCATCTACCGGGGAGCGTGGTGTCCTTATTGCCAGGCACAGCTTGGGGGCTTCCAGCGGGCGGGTGAGAGATTGGCCGAAGCCGGCATCAAGGTCGTTGCGCTCTCGGTCGATGACGAGGCGACGACGACACGAACGATCGAAAAGTACAAGCTGCGATTTCCTTTAGGACACAGCGCCAACGCCGATCAAATCGCGGCGCTCACCGGCGCGTACACCAACGATGCACCACGCTATCTTCAATCAACAGGCTTTTTGCTGGGTCCAGACGGCCGCGTCTTGAATGCGGTCTATTCCAGTGGGCCGATCGGCAGGTTGGTCGCCGAAGATGTCATCGGAATGGTCACCTATCTCAAATCAAAGGCCTGATTACGAGGAGCTGAAAATGGCCGAATCGTCTGAATACGTCCCGCCTAAGGTTTGGACATGGGAAACGCCAACCGGAGGTACATTCGCGAATATCAACCGTCCCTTCGCAGGAGCGACCCACGAGAAGGCGCTGCCGGTCGGTCATCACCCGCTGCAGCTTTACTCGATGGGCACCCCCAATGGCGTGAAAGTGACGATAATGCTGGAAGAGTTGCTCGCTCTCGGTCATCAGGGGGCCGAGTACGATGCGTGGCTCATCCGCATCGGTGAAGGAGAGCAATTCGGAAGCGATTTCGTAGCCGTCAATCCCAACTCCAAGATTCCGGCGCTGCTCGACCGCAGCGGCCCCGAGCCGATCCGCGTGTTCGAATCGGGCTCGATACTTGTGTATCTCGCGGAAAAGTTCAGCGCTTTTCTGCCGACCGAGCATCCCGCGCGCGCGGAGTGTCTATCGTGGCTATTCTGGCAGGTGGGCAGTGCGCCGTACCTCGGCGGTGGATTCGGCCACTTCTACGCCTATGCTCCCACCAAGATCGAATACGCCATCGACCGATTTGCCATGGAGGTGAAGCGTCAACTCGATGTGCTCGAGCGGCGCCTGGCGGAGCACGAATACATCGCGGGCGATGCCTACACGATCGCCGACATGGCCATCTTCCCCTGGTACGGAGGATTGGTGAAGGGCTGGGCGTACGGTGCGGCCGAATTTCTCAGTGTGCAGAAATACGAACACGTTCAGCGATGGGCGGATCTGCTCCTCGAGCGGCCCGCGGTCAGGCGCGGACGCATGGTCAACCGCACCTCGGGGGAACCTTCGAGCCAATTGCGCGAACGCCATGACGCCCACGACTTTGAGAGGCAAGCCGCGGGCAAACTCGCATCCGCAGGGTGAGGCGCCGCCGGAGTAGTGCTGCAGCCTGACCTCATAGAGCTCCTGGCACGTGATGCTCGGGCGATTGCGCCTGGGGCCGCGACCCGCAGACTCCTGATGGCGCTCGTCGCGGGCGGCGGGGTGAGCTTGGCGCTCGTGGTCCTCGAGTTGCATTGTCAGCCCCTTGAGCAGGCGGTGCGGCAGTCGTGGTTCTGGATGAAGGCCAGCTACACGGGCCTGCTCACCGTGGCGACCGCAGTGACCGTGAGGCGCTTCGCCTCACCGGGTACGCGGCTCAGAGCCGCACCGCCTGCGGTCGTCCTGATCGTGCTTGTAATGGCGGCATTCGCAGCAGTTCAGATTCTCTCGGCGGCACCGGCCGGCCGCCTCGATCTGTGGTTGGGCCACACCTGGAAGATCTGCTCGCCGCTCATTCTGCTGCTCGCGCTACCGATCTACGCCGCCCTCGTTCTCGCACTGCGCAACTTGGCGCCGACGCGCCTCACGCAGACCGGTGCCGTGGCGGGACTCACTTCCGGCGCGCTCGCCGCCACGCTCTATGGACTACACTGCCCGGAGCAGGCGGCTGCCTTCGTCGCCACGTGGTATACGCTCGGCATCGCAGCTGCAGCCGCCTTGGGCGCACTCAGCGCACCATGGCTGCTGCGCTGGTAGCCAGCCTCTAGTACCCTGCCCATCACACAGTTCGATGCCGCTCAGTGGAAGGTGCTCGATGAGTCGTTTCGCGCGAGATCCGTACGTCGCTTCCAGCCACCGCCGAGGGCTTCGTAGAGGGTCACCTCGTTGGTCAGGTCCGCCTGCCGCAGCGTGATGAGCTGCTGGCGGGCCGAGTAGAGTGAGAGCTGCGCGGTGAGGGTGGGCAGATAGCTGTCAAGACCCGCGCGAAAGCGCATGTCGGCCAGACGGTAGGCGTCGGCGTCCGCCGAGACGAGCGCGCGCTGCGATTCGAGCTGGTCGTGATAGGTAGCACGAGCGGACAGGGAGTCGGATACCTCGCGGAAGGCGGTCTGGATCGCGAGCTGATACTTCGCCACCGCGATGTTCTTCTCGATGTGGGCGAGATCGAGGTTCGCCCGATTCTCACCGCCCGTGAAGAGCGGCAGGTTGATGCTCGGGGCGAAGCTCCAGGTGCCCGTGCCCTTAGCAAACAGCGTCGAGAGGCTCGAGCTCGCACTCCCGCCGGAACCGGTGAGCTCGATACTCGGGAAGAATGCCGCACGCGCCGCTCCGATGCTGGCGTTGTTTGCTTCGAGCGCGTGCTCGGCGCTCAGGATGTCGGGCCGACGCGAGATCAGCTCTGATGGCAGGCCCGCCGGGACCTGCTCGAGCAGGCCCTCGCGCTCGATGGTCTCACTCCTCGGCAAATCCCTCGGCACGGGCTCCCCCAACACCAGCGCGAGAGCATGTGTGGCGTTGGCGAGCTGTCCTCGGTACTCGGCGAGGCTGACGCGCGCCCCATCGACTGCGCTCTCGGACTGCCGCAGGGCGAGCAGAGTGGTCCGGTCGTGACCGTACATCGCCTGGGTGATCTCGTCCGATTCCTCGTCGCTACGCAGCGTGTCGCCGCTCAACCTCACTAGGGCCCGATCGGCAAGCACCGTGAAGTAGTCTGAGGCGACCTCACTCACCAGACCGATCTCGACGCTGCGCCGGGTGTAGCGCTGCGCAAGGTACTGCTCGAACGCCGCCTGCGTGAGGCTGCGCTCGCGACCGAAGAGGTCGAGCTCGTAGCTGCTGAAGCCGAGGCCGGCGCTGTACTCATGGAGAATGGCGCCGGGGGCTTCGGCCGCGAGACTGTTGCCAAGACCGCCGCCCGCCCCGGGCGCGAAGCCGCCGTTACGCGGCAGCTTCTCGATGAGCCCCGCTCCAGTGGCGGAGATCGAGGGAAACAGCGGAGCACGCTGTAATCGGAACTCAGCCTGCGAGGCCGCGACATTCAACACCGCGATGCGCAGGTTGCGGTTGTTCGCGAGCGCGATGGCGATGAGGCGCCTAAGGCGTGGGTCGGTGAAGAACTCCTGCCAGCCGATCTCTGCCGCCGGCAGGCGAAGAGTGCCCGCGCCAGGTGCGGGTGGCGCAGTGGCCGCCGAGGCGTCTGCCGGCCAACGATTCGGCACGGGCGATGGCGGACGGTGATACGCCGGGATGAGGGTGCAGCCGGCCAAGGCGGCCGCGAGCGTCCAGACAAGCAGTCCCTTCACGGGTTCTCTCCGATCACCGGCCCAGGGACGGGTGTCTCCCCCGACTCGCGCCTCACGCGGCGCGACTCGACGAGGCGCAGTATCGCCACGAAGAACGCCGGCACGAGGTAGATCGCAAGCACGGTCGCCGTCAGCATGCCCCCAACCACGCCCGTGCCGATGGCGTGCTGCCCTCCGGAGCCCGGTCCCGTGGCGATCGCGAGCGGAGTGACTCCCAGAATGAACGCGAGCGAGGTCATCAGAATCGGCCGCAGGCGTTGCCGGGCGGCTTCGACAACGGCATCGAGCAGATTGCGACCGTGCTCATGATTCTGCTTGGCGAACTCCACGATGAGGATCGCGTTCTTGACCGACAGGCCGATCAGGGTGACCACGCCAACCTGGAAGTAGATGTCGTTCTCCATGCCGCGAAACAGCATTGCCAACACGGCGCCCACCACACCGAGCGGCACGGCGAGCAGCACCGCGGTCGGGATCGCCCAACTCTCGTACAGCGCCGCGAGGCAGAGGAACACCACCGCGAGCGACAGCCCATAGAGAAGCTCGGTCTTGGAGCCTGCCGCCTGCTCCTCGTACGAGAGCCCGGTCCACTCATAGCCGATACCTCGAGGCAGCCGGGCTGCAAGGCGCTCCATCTCGGCCATCGCCTCACCGGTGCTGCGGCCGGGAGCGGGCTCCCCCAGGATCTCGAGCGCCGGCAAGCCGTTGTAGCGCTGCAGAGTCGGTGAGCCGTAAGCCCACCGTCCGTGCGCAATGGCGGAGAATGGCACCATCGTGCCGCTATCATTGCGCACGTACCACGAGTCAAGGTCCTGAGGCAGCATGCGCGAGGCGGCATCGCCCTGGATGTACACGCGTTTGATGCGGCCCTCATCGAGGAAATCGCCGACGTACGTGGATCCCCAGGCGCTTTGCATGGTGTCGTTGATGTCCGCGATGCTGATGCCGAGCGCACTCGCTTTTTCCCGATCGATCGAGATCCGGTACTGGGGCGCATCGGGGAGCGCATTGGGGCGCACGTGCGCGAGCACCGGATTGCGGGCCGCGAGCCCGAGTAGCTCGCCGGCTGCGTGCACTAGCGCGACGTGTCCCAGCCCCGCGGTGTCCACGAGCTCGAAATCAAATCCCGTGGCATTGCCGAGCTCGAGGGCCGCCGGCGGGGCAAAGCCGATCACGATGGCATCCTGGTCGCCGGCGAAGTGCCGGTTGAGATCCGCGGCGATCTGCTCGACGCTGTTGCGAGCGCCGGAGCGCTGACCCCAGGGCCGCAGCCTCACGAAGCAGATGCCGGCGTTCTGCCCGTCGCCGGCGAAGCTGAAGCCGGTGACGCCGAACACCCCGCTCACGGCCTTGCGGTCCTTTGTGAGCAGATAGTGCGTCAGATCGTCAATCGCCCGCCTCACGTGCAAGCGCGTCGCGCCCGGCGGCGCCACGATCTGCACGAAGAAGAACCCCTGATCCTCATCGGGTAGGAAGCCGGTGGGCAGATACAGATACGCGAGACCCAGTATTGCCACCACGAGGCCGAGCAGGGCGAAGGCGCGCCCCGGACGCCGGGTGATCACCGACACCTGCCGGCCATAGACCGTGAGCGTGCGGTTGTAGAGTCGATTGAAGCGGCCGAAAAGGCCGCGCTGCTTTGCCCCCCGGTGCGCCACGGGTTTCAAGAGCGTCGCGCAGAGCGCCGGCGTGAAGATGAGCGCCACCAGCACCGAGAGGATCATCGAGGAAACGATCGTGATGGAGAACTGGCGATAGATGACCCCCGCCGACCCGCCGAAGAAGGCCATCGGCACGAAGACGGCTGCGAGCACGAGCGCGATGCCGACCAGCGCGCCTTTGATCTGGTCCATCGAGCGCCGAGTCGCCTCCTTCGGCGGCAGGTGCTCCTCCTCCATGACCCGCTCGACATTCTCGACCACCACAATGGCGTCATCAATCAGCAGCCCGATCGCGAGGACCATGCCAAACAGCGTCAACGTATTGAGCGAGTAGCCGAATGCCTCGAGCACAGCGCTCGTGCCGAGCAGCACCACCGGGACGGCAATTGTCGGCACCAGCGTCGCCCGCACGTTCTGCAGGAAGAGGAGCATCACGAGGAACACGAGGGCGATTGCCTCGACGAGCGTCACTAGCACGTCTCGCAGCGAGTGCGTGATGAACGGCGCCGAATCGAGGGGATAGATCACCTTAAGTCCCGGTGGGAAGATCGGGCGCAACCGGGCTACCGTCGCCTTGACCGCCGTGATGGTGTCGAGCGCGTTCGCCCCGCTTGCGAGTTTGACGGCGAGCGCGGAGGCGGGATGGCCGTTATAGCGCGCGTCCCGCACGTAGTTCTCGGGACCGAAACCAATGCGCGCCACATCACGCAACCGTACCGCGCTGCCATCCGGCTCGACACGCAGTAGGATCCGGCCGAATTGCGCCGGTGTCTGCAAATAGGAAGGACCGAGCAAAGTAGCGTCGAGCTGCTGCCCCGGCACGGCCGGAAGGCCCCCGAGCTCACCGGTCGCGAGCTGCACGTTCTGCGCCTTGACCGCGTTGGCCACATCGAGCGGCGTCAATGCGTATTTGTCGAGCTTCGAGGGGTCGAGCCAGATACGCATGGCGCGCTGGAAGCCGAAGAGCTGAATATTGCCCACCCCGGGCGTTCGGCTCACCGCATCCTGTACATCGGAGGCGATGAAGTCCGAGATGGCCGCGCTCGACATCCTGCCATGGTCGGCAACGAACCCCAGCACGAGGAGAAAGTTCCTGTCGGCCTTGGTGACCGTCAGTCCCTGCTGCTGTACTTCCTGCGGCAGGAGGGGCGTCGCGAGCTGCAGCTGATTTTGCACCTGCACCTGGGCGATGTTCGGATCGGTACCTTGCGCGAAGGTCAGCGTGATGGTGAAGCTGCCGTCCGAGCCGCTCTGCGAGGACATGTATTCGAGGTGATCGAGACCGCTCATCTGCTGCTCGATCACCTGCACCACGGTGCGCTCGACGGTGGCCGCGGAAGCCCCGGGGTAGGTGGCGCTGATCGACACCTCCGGTGGCGCGAGCGGCGGGAACTGCGCCACGGGCAGGGTGTAAACCGCGAGCGCGCCGGCCAGCATCACCAGGATAGCGAGCACCCAGGCGAACACTGGCCGATCGATGAAGAAGCGCGACATCCGGATCTCCCCTGAGTGCGCGAGCTACCGATCAGCGCAGGGCGAGCGCTGATGCCAGGCGTGCTGTCGACGTCGGCGCGTGCTGCCTCGAGTGGTTGAGCACGAGCACCTGCATGCCGGGCCTTACCTTTTGTAGCCCGCCCACGATGAGACGGTCACCCGCCGCCAGGCCGCCGGTGACGAGCCACTGATTGCCGACCGCGCGGCCGAGCTGAACGATGCGCGCCTCGACCTTGTCCCCGGGGCCCACGACGAGCGCGGTGGCGCTGCCGTCTGGGGAATGACTGATTCCCTGCTGCGGCGCGAGGATCGCGCCCTCCTGCACGCCTTCCTCAATCACCGCTCGCACGAACAGGCCCGGTAACAGCACCTCCTCGGGATTGCGAAAGATCGCGCGCAGCGTCACCGAGCCCGTGCTCTGATCGACCGTCACCTCCGAGAACTCGAGTCTCCCCTGCAACCCGTAGCGGCTGCCGTCATCCAGGATCAACCTGACCGGCGCCTCGTTTCGGCCGACACTGCGGATCTCGCCCGAGGCTAGCTCTCTCTTCAGGCGCAAAAGGGTCGTGGTCGACTCCGTGACGTCCACATACACCGGATCGAGTCTCGTGACCGTCACAAGGCTCGAGCTCTGGTCGGCGGTGACCAGTGCGCCGACGGTAACCGAGGAACGTCCGGTGCGGCCGCTGATCGGGGCGTACACTCGGGTGTATGCGAGGTTGATCATCGCGGTGCGCACCGTTGCCCGCGCGGCGGCGACATTCGCCTCGTCCTCTTCGAGCGTCGCCACCTCGTTGTCGTAGTCCTGGCGACTGACGGCGCGCGCCTCGACCAGCGGCTTATCCCGCTCGACGTTGAGCTTCGCGGTGGTAACCGCGGCTCGCGCACCGGCGAGCGTGGCACGCGCCTGCGCCAGCGCCGCCTCGTAGGGTGCCGGATCGATCTGGTAGAGCTGCTGACCGGCTTCGACCCGGTCACCCTCCCTGAAGAGGCGCCGCAAAACTACGCCGCTCACCTGCGGACGCACTTCCGCGACGCGATAGGAGGAGACTCGGCCGGGAAGCTCGGTGGTCAGCGAGAGCGGCCGCGCGCGCAAGGTGACTACGGTCACCGCGGGATCGCGTCTTAGCGTGGATGGGTCGTGGTGCGCGCAGGCGCTCACCAGCGCGCAGCACACGCTCAGAGCCAAAGCGCTCGCCGCGGTGGACTTCGTGAAGGCCATGTTCTCTCCCTGGGGGTGCGAAGGGGGCAATCTAGGTGCTGGCTGTCCGAGGGACAATCGCTCGCGGGGACATCCAGTGTTTCGCGGCTGGAAATGCCGCGGGCACATCGTCGATCGCCAAACCCGGTCGCCGTGCTACGGCCATAGGTTCCAACCGCACCCGACCCGAGGATTACGATCCTCATTTCTTCGTCTTCATCCGCATCGTTTGCTCGCATCGCCAGCGCCCCCAACGACCACCTGCATCGGGCGCGGCTCGCCTCACGAAGATGACGCCTCGGGCGATTAATGGACATGCCGCCCAAGTTCGCTGCAATGGGGATGCGTGTTACAGTTGGATGGGGAATTTTCTGGACCGAAACGCGATGTCGGCCCCTGAGGCTTGGGACCCCGAATGCCCGCGCCGCTTCCCGCGATCCCATCGATCCTCGGCGCCGCGCGGCACTACGTGCCGGAGCATGAGCGACGCTGCGCCCCGATTTTCAAAGCCCACCCATGAATAACGCAGGTTCTGCGGCCTCTCATCACTGCGAGACATCGGAGCACCCTGAATAACGCAAATTCTGCGGCATCTCATCACTACGAGTTATCGGAGACACAGCATGAAAAGTTCACTCATCGCAATTGCAATCCTCGCGGCCAGCGCTTCAATTGCTCACGCTACTGACCGGTGCACAGCCGCCCAGTGGCACCAAGCGCTCAGCAGCGCACCGGCTCGTGATGGAAGCATACTTGTGGCAAAACCCGTTCTCGACCTACAGCTCTCAAAGAACTACACGGTTCTAGTTTACGATGCGCAAAAGGAAGGTTACCCGCTTGTGTGCGAAAGACAATTCGCTCTTCCGGGATTCAGCCAGACCGCGCTCTCCGCGGATCAGCATCCGAACCATTGACCCGCCACGGCGACTCCATTGGAGTTCGCACCGCCGCTCTCGACTGGCAAGCCTGACTGCTGAATTCTGACCCCGAGAAGTCGGCGCACGGCGCCACTTGTTGACTGAGCTCTGATCTTGGACAAGGATTGCCCTTGGTGTAGGCGACTCGCAGCCAAGCCGTCCGTCGGTCTTCCGCCGGGAGGCGGAGGGGTTTCACCGCCCACCGGGGAGCACAATGAACCAAGACACTTTCAACCTGAGCGTTCGCAGGTTCCTCAAATCATTTGGCCTGAACGGTCAGCGCGAAATCGAACAAGCCGTGGCGCAGGCGATGGCGAGCGGCACGATCGCCGGAACGGAGACGTTTCCTGCAAAGATAACGCTGGAGATTACCGGCCTGAAGCTCCATGCGGAGTTCAACGGCGAAGTTGCCCTGCGATAGCACCCCCGGGTCGAACCCGGGCGGCGTGCCGGATTCCACCTTGCAAGCGCCCCAGTTGAGAGTCGGGGTCGTTAGGTCAAGGAGCGCATGGCCCGATGCACGAGGCGCTGCATCTGGGGGTCGGAGCGGCTGACGAATGCGTAGTCATAGCCGTGAGCAGAGCCATATTCCGTAACCAAGTCTCCCTCGCGCCGATGGCCGAGCGGCAGCGTGCCCCGGAACGAGGGCGGACGCACGTAGAAAAATCTTCAATCGATTCGTGAACGTCGCTTCCTTGGATCCGTCTGCAAAGGATTGGGCCAGAAATCAAGGGCAGGATATGGTCACGCTCTAGCTTCGCGTAAGTGTTTGATAGCCAACTAGTGTCATTACGTTTGTATTGACACCACCTAGGTTCTCGGGCACACTTCGCCGGTGGCTAGAAACGCAAAACTCTCTCAGCTTCAGATCCGTGTATCGGAGGCGGAAAAGTCCGCCATTCGTAGTGCCGCCAAGCGCGCAGGACTGGACATGTCCACCTATGTACTGAGCCGGGTACTCTCGATCCCGGCCCAGCAGTTCCAGGAAGCGATCAGGGCCCTAACAGGCCCTGCTGCGCCTTCTTTCGCCCTGGCGGACATCAATTCGCTTCTGTCAAAGCTCGCGACCCCAGAGCTGCGCGATGCTGTCGCGGCTGCACCCGAGATCGAGCTTCCACCGTTTCTCGCTAACTACGTTGCGGCGATGGTTGAGACTGCGTGTTCGAATCACAACATCCCGATACCCACGTGGACTCGCAGAGTTGCACCGCTCAATGAGCCCGCGTTCGGCTCGGAATTGGGATCGCTTCGGCTACACCTGCTGACGCACTCTCCCGCTCCGTTCCGAAGCCGCAACATATTCATCGACTCGAGCCTCGGCGATCGGGTATGAGATGCCAGCGCTTGGCCAGGCAGACATCCAGCGGTTGTTCGAGCTCCTAAACGAGGAGCTGCGTCGCTCAGAGACTCGCGGTGAAGTCTACCTGGTTGGAGGCGCCGTGATGTGTTTGGCGTACAACGCCCGACAGTCCACTGCTGATGTGGACGCAATCTTCCAACCGACAGCGCAGGTACGTGATGCGGCAGAGCGCGCGGCGGCCCGGTCCGGCTTTCCTCCCGACTGGCTCAACGATGCAGTCAAAGGATATCTAAGCGACAAGGCGGATTTCGCGCCCTTCCTCGAGCTCGACCACCTGAAGATAATGGTCGCGCAGCCGAAGTATCTGCTCGCGATGAAATGTCTGGCGATGAGGATCGGCGCGGAGTTTCACGATCTAGATGATGTGCGCTTTCTCCTGCGCCTTCTTGACATCCGCTCATACGATCAGGCCGTCGCGGCGATCACAAAGTACTATCCACTCAGCCGCTTCCCACAGAAGACGCTCTATGCACTCGAGGAACTTCTGCCAAGAAGCCGCAAGGGTACTCCGGGTTGAGTCGGCATCGTGCGGGTGCGGGTCAAATCCCGGAGCTGTGTCCACCTGCATCTATCGAAAGCAAGCACTGGGTGGGGGTAGCTCTGGGGGAACGCGCGCGCTGCACCACTTCGCTGCTGAATGTCATCAATTACTTTGGAGCGATTTCGGCGCCTCTCCCGAGCACCACTAATTCTTTATATTTCAATAGGTTCAATCACAATTGTAATTGACTTCCGATGGCGTCCTCCGACGCTTCGGATGATGATACGCGGCCGGATCATCACTTTTATTCTTCACCTGACCGCCGCGACATCCTAGCCGGGCTTGATCGGGGCGGGGTGGGCGAAATTCAAATCGGCTCGCCCGGCTGAGCTACCTATCCGATGCCACGCATCTCACCCCTCGCGCTTGCGCACGAATAGGCTCTGCGTAGCGCGGCCAATCACTCCGCCAATGTCGTACAACACAGATTCCGCCAGCCCTGAACCCTCGTCACCGAGCAGTGAACGAGCCTCCAAGCACACCCATTCGCCGCGCGGGCGACGCAGCAGATTGATGGTCAGATCCGAATTGACGAATAAGAAGTGCCGCAGGTCTAGCACGGCGCTGACGCCGTTGCCTGAGTCAGCAGCGACCGCTACCCTTTGGTAGACGCTCGGCACTTCGCCCGCGACAATCGGATGGTTGAGGCGAAACCAGATAGCGCTGGGCCCATTGAAGATCCTGCCGGCGGCGGCGCGAGTTTCGACGAGGTCGAAGTAGCCGAGCTGTCGATGTTCGAATGGGAAGCGCGCGGGCGGCGAGTTATCGGGAGAACGCGGCGCCTGCGGCAATGGATGGCCGGGTAGGCCTGTCGAAACCGGTTCGTCAACCGCGCGCTGGGCCAGCCCAGTGAACCGTGCGACTTCCTTACCCGCTGCATAGAGATTCGCCGAAATATGGGCAGAGTTGCGGCCAGCGTAGTCGACGCCGACCTCGATGCTGAGCTCCCCAATAGGAATGGGCCGAAACAGGTTGGCCGTCAGCCGAGCGATGTGCATCATCTCCCGCTCCGCAGCGACACGCTCGATCGCGCCGAGTACCAGTGCTATGGGCGGGCCCGCGTGCTGATGCTTGAGGTCCCAAGGACCGCGAGTCAGCGGCGTCGCCAGGTAGCGGCCTTCGGACAGCGGAATAAAGGCACTCGAAGGAGATGGTTCAGTCATTGGTTTCTGCGCGAAAGCTCGGGGCGTGCCCCACAACCGAACGCCCGAATCAAGTAATGAGGATGACCTTGCCAGTGTTCCTGCGCAATTCGATGTAGGCTTGTGCGTCGCCGGCCTGTGCGAGAGGGAATGTCCGATCCACATGGGGACGCACCCACCCTGCATTCACACCATCGACCAAGACCTTCATCCAGGTCTCGATCTTTGGCACCTCGTGCCACATGTGTCCGAGATTGACTGTTGCTCGCGCATGGCGGGCCTTCGGGCCCTTTTTGCCTTTGCGTGAGATGAAGCGCTGGCTGGCATCCTTTGGGAAGCGCTGAAGATTGCCAAGGAACTCGACCAGCCGTGTCTCGCATTCGGAAAACGAGTACCCGCATCGCTGCGAGATCATGAAGCTGAAGGGGCGCATGGGCCTCAGATCTCCGCGGAAAAGGCCCGGCGGAAACTCATGAGCGGAAACTTGGCGCCGCCATAGTGAATTGCAGTGATGATCGACAGGGCCTCAGATATCCAATCGCCGCTCACTCATCCATTTAACGATGGCGGGATCTCGGTGGGAGAAGAAACTACTCTTCCCGGTCTCGAGCTCTCCAATGCAAGCGATATCCGAATCATCCAACTGGAAATCCAGCACATTTAGGTTTTCAGCCATGCGCTCTTTGCGCTCTGACTTGGAGAGAGCCACGACGTTGCGCTGAACCAGCCACCGCAGGATCACTTGGGCAACCGACTTGCCGTACTTACCGCCGATGGCGATCAAATCCTGGTTCTTGAATAGGTTGTTACGGCCCTCGGCAAACGGCGCCCACGCTTCAGCCTGTACTCCGTTCTGCTGCATGAACGACACGCTCTCTGCCTGCTGATGGAACGGGTTCACCTCGATTTGATTCACGGCCGGGGCCACCTCGTTAAATGCCTTGATATCCATCAATCGATCCGCTCCTCGGATTCCAGAGCCGCCTCGTAATCCCGACCACCATGGAACACGCCAATGATCCAAGCATCTTCGGCTTGCACGGTGTAAGCAATTTCCGTGCGTCGCTCATACGACGTGGTTCGCAGGCCCGGGCGGATGTCATCACGCGGCGTCCCGCGGTGTGGAAATGTCGTCAATCCCTCGCAGTAGTCGACCACCGCGCTGGTGTAATGTAGGGCGATCTCCGCCGAGGCATTCTCCGCGATATAGCGGTAAAGCTCCGCCAGCTGCTCCTCCGCTTCGGGCGTGAAGAGAACGCTATACGTCACTTTTTGGCGCTGGCCCGTTTGTGTTCGGCTGCCAGGCGCACACGAACCTTAGCGGCAGCAACCGCCCGTGCCGGATCCGCCTTAAGTGCATCGTAGGCTGGCGCGACCTGCTCACAGAGCCAACGCTCCACGGCGCGATCACGAGCCATCAGCACGCGCAGGCCGTCGCGGATCACTTCGCTTTCCGTCGCGTATTCTCCGGAGGTAACTTTCGCCCTCACCGCCTCTGCGAGTTCGTTGGGCAGAGTAATGCTCATCTGTTGAGTAGTTCGCATGAGGCCTCCACATGAGTAGGATTTAATCCTACTACGCGAGTGACTCCCTGTCACCGCCCCAATTGCCGAGGTGCAGGCCAAGACCCCTTATATTTCGGCTCTGGTGCATGAACGGCAGAGGGGGAAATGCAAATTCCAATCCGCTCCGGCTCCTCACCCGGCGCGCAAGACCCTTATCGCGGTCCCCAGCGATTAGCTGCGTGGCCAGAGCCCCAAAGTGCGGGCGAGGTCACCACTTTCCGCTCGCTACGGCCACCTAGTTCGTGATACAATTCTGTCTCACCATGACCACCTCCATTCGCGATCTGCGCAATCGCTTCCCCAAAGTGAGAAAGCTGGTGGAATCACAGGGGGAGGTCATTCTCACCGAGAAGGGGAAGCCCCGGTACCGTCTGACGCTCTACACTCCAGAGAGTACTGCGACGCCAGCACCGGTCGATTACTGGGCGCGACTCAATTCGTATCAGCCTCTGGCCATGACGAAGGCACAGTCCCGCGCGCTCCACGAGGA
>JBAUOO010000225.1:0-25709 GCA_049579785.1 Steroidobacteraceae bacterium | reverse complement strand
GATCCGAGCCGCGTTCAGGCCGCGCCGCAACCCGACGAGGACACCCCGATGCGACGCTCCTACCAGGCGCGCAAGCTCCTGAGACACCAGCGCAAGTCCTCGGAGCTCATGCTCGTGTCGATGATCGACATCTTCACGGTGTTGGTCACGTTCCTGCTCATGACCGCGGTGTTTTCTCACACGGTGATCCTGCAGTTGCATCTGCCGAAGCCGCAGTCGCAGTTCCGCGAGCCGCCGCCGGGGCTCGTCCTGGAGGTGATGGTGCGCAAGGACCAGCTCGAGGTCGCGGACCGCAACAGCGGACCGCTCGCGAGCTTCCCCAGCGGCGCCCAGGGATACGACTATGCGGGCCTCACCCAGTACCTGGAACAGGTGAAGGCCCGTTTTCCCAATCTGACCGCGGCCAGCATCCTGCTCGAGCCCGACACGCCTTACGACACCCTGGTGCAGGTGATGGATCACGTCCGCGTCTTCGAGGCGAATAACGGCCTGAGCACCGTGCAGGCGGAGCTCTTCCCGGATATCTCCATCGGCGATGCGCCGCCGCTCGCGCAGGTGAGACGATGAGCATGTCCAACCGCGCCCGCCGCATGGCGCAGCATCACCTGCGGCACCGGGCCGATGCGGTGCTCAACCTGGTTCCCTTCATCGACATTCTCACGGTGATGGTGGCCTTCCTCCTGGTCTATGCGACCCAGGTCGAGGTCATCCACAACAGCAAGGCCATCTCGCTGCCGGAATCGATCGCGCAAAAGGCGCCGCGTCCGACGGTGATCGTCACCGTCACCACGAGCGACGTCTACGTGCAGGGCGAGCGCGTGGCGACGGTGCCGCAGATTCTCTCGCAGAGCGGCGATGACATCGCCGCGCTCAGGAGCGCCCTCGAGAGCGCGCAGGTGGTCGGCGCCACCGCCACATCCACCGATCCGGCGCAACGGGAGCTGACCATCATGGCGGACAAGACGCTGCCGTATGCGGT
This sequence comes from Steroidobacteraceae bacterium, assembly GCA_049579785.1. Lineage (GTDB taxonomy): Bacteria > Pseudomonadota > Gammaproteobacteria > Steroidobacterales > Steroidobacteraceae > 13-2-20CM-66-19. The sequence continues at coordinate 24,730 of JBAUOO010000225.1, read as the reverse complement.
GTTGAAGAAAATCATGGCGACCTGCAGCGGGGCCGATTACAGCCATATCGCGCTGGCGGTGCTCGAGAAGGAAAAGGCCGTGACCGCCGCCGAGCTGCGATCCTCGTAGTCCCCGAAAGCCGAAGCTGCGCATGGCCCTCGCTGCCTATCATCGTGTGTACGAGCTCGCCTGGGACGGGGATCCGGAGTCCAGCCGGCGATTTCGCCGTATCCTGCGGATTCTGCTCGTCGTCGTCGCGATATTCGGAGTGTTGTTTCCGCTCTTGCCGACGCCCGAGCCGACGGCGGTGGAGACGGAGATTCCGCCGCAGCTCGCGCGGATCATGATCGAGAAACTCAAGCCACCGGCGCCTCCCAAGCCCATCGTGAAGCCGAGATTGACGCCTCGGCCGGTGCAGAAGCAGGTCGTGAGGCCCGCTCCCGAGCGGGCCGATCTCGCCCGCGAGCGCGCCGAGCGCTCGATCGACAAGTTCAAAGATCAGCTCGCGGCGCTTCGCCAGCAGATGTCCGACGTGCCCGTGGAGACGAGGAACCTCACCGGCAAGGTCGGCGCCCAGTCTCATGCCGAGCGCTCGCTCATCACCGCGCAGGCGGGTGAGGCGAGCGCCGGGATCACCTCCGCACCCATGAGCCGCGGCTTCGGCGGCGGCGCGGGATCATTGCATGGTCCGGATGCCGCCCGGGTCACTTCCGCCATCCTGCAGACGGGACTCAACGCCCGCTCGCCGTCAACCGGCCGCGGCGGAGGCGCGACCCGCTCGGCGGAAGAGATCGCCATGGTCTTCGATCGCAACAAGGGAGCGATCTACGCGCTCTATGAGCGCGCGCTGCGCATGAATCCGATGCTGCAGGGCAAGCTCGTGCTAGAGTTCAGCATCTCGCCGAGCGGCGAGGTGACGCGGTGCCGCGTCGTCTCGAGCGATCTGCACGATCCGGCGCTCGAGCGCGAGATCGTCGCGCGGGTGATGCTGTTTCGCTTCGAGCCGGAGAAGGTCGATCCCACGATCGCGACCAAGCCGATCGACTTCTTCCCGGCCTGACGTCCGGGGGTTTGCCCACACATGAGTTTCGTCCGGCGCGCCACCGCGCTCCTAGGCTGCATCCTCTGCCTCACCATTGCGCCCGCGCCGGCCCATGCGGCGTGGTATTCCCGCACGCAAGCGATCATGGACACGCGGATCTACGTGGAGCTCTGGGATACGAACCCGAAGCACGCCAACGCCGCGATCGATGCGGTGATGGCGGAGATGCATCACGTCGACGATGTGATGAGCGACTTCAAGCCCGATAGCGAGCTATCCCGGATCAACGAGCACGCGGCGCAGTACCCGGTGGTGGTGAGCCCCGAGCTCTACAATCTCGTCAAGCTCTCGACGCACTACTCGCAGATCACCGACGGCGCGTTCGACATCACCGTGGAGTCGGTCTGGCGGCTGTATCACTTCCGGCGCGAGATTCATCCGACGGATGCGCAGATCAAGGCCCTGTTGCCGACCGTCGGCTGGCGCCAGCTCATCTTCAATGACCGCCGCCACAGCATCCGCTTCGCACGCCCGGGCATGGCGATCGGCCTCGGGGGCATCGCCAAGGGGTACGTCGTCGACCGCAGCATCGATATCCTGAAGGCGATGGGCATCAAACACGCGATCGTGACGGCGGGGGGAGACAGCCGCCTGCTCGGTGATCATCGCGGCCGGCCGTGGATGGTTGCGATCCTCGACCCATGGGATCTGCACAAGACGGTGGCGCTGATACCGGTTTCGAACGAGGCGATCTCGACCTCCGGGGACTACTACCGCGGCTTCGTACAGAACGGGGTGCGCTACGATCACATCCTGAGCCCTTTCACCGGACACTCCGCCCAACTGGTGCGCAGCGCCTCGATCATCGCGCCCACCGCGACTCAGACCGACGGGATGTCGAAGACCGCCTTCGTCCTGGGGCCGCAGAAAACTCTGGCCATCATCGACCGCATGCCGCAGTACGATGCCATCTTCGTCTGTCCGGACGGGCGCGTGGTTTATTCCAAGGGAATCGCGCCGCCGCCCGGTGGACCACCACCGGCGCCGGCGCCGGAGTCCCCCTTAGCCCTGCGCGGGGTCGCTCCCAGCCAGTAGCGCGAGCGCATCGCCCGTCAGCCGAAAGATCCTCCACTCGTTCATCGGCACCGCACCCAGACTGCGGTAGAAGCCGATCGAGGGCTCGTTCCAGTCGAGCACCGCCCACTCGAGCCGCGCGCAGCGCCGCTCCAGCGCCGTGCGCGCCAGGTGGGCGAGCAACCGCTTGCCGACGCCGCGGCCGCGCGCTTGCGGGCGCACGTAAAGATCCTCCAGGTAGATCCCCGGCCGGCCCTTGAAGGTCGAGAAGTTGTGGAAGAAGAGCGCGAAGCCAACGGGGTTGCCGCCGCTGCAGGCGAACACGACCTCCGCGTAGGGGCGATCGCCGAAGAGCACCTCGCTCAGCTGCGCCTCGGAAGCCGACACCTCGTGCTCGAGGCGCTCGTAGCGGGCGAGCTCGCGGATGAAATCGAGCACAAGGGGGACCTCGTCCCGGGCGGCGGGCCGGATCGTGATCGTGTCGCTCATGTTTAGGCGCTGGATCCGGGCTGCTGCCCGGCCCAGCGCCGTCTCGGGCAACAAGCGTGGTTTTTGCCCGAGACTCGGCCACCTGTGGCGGCCGGGCACGTCCTTGCCCCTGGTTGTATACGTTCACGGTTGGCGTGTCGCTTCATGGCTTGGGGTCGAACTTCGGTTGATAGGGAACCCGCTACCTGGGAATCTTACGCGATGCTCTGCAGTCCCTGCGCGATCCCGCCGGCGCTCGTGAGCAGCGCCTCGAAGAGATCCCGATCGCTACGGCCGCCGGCGCGCCAGCGCTGCAGCAGATCGACCTGCATCAGATTCATCGGATCGATGTAGGGGTTGCGCAGCCGGATGGAGCGTTGCAGCGTCGGCTCGCTGTCGAGCAGGTCCGTGCTGCCCTTGAGCCAAAGGACGTGCTCGCGCGCGCGTTCGTATTCGGCGCGAATCCCGGCGGAGTATCGCCGCAGCGGCTGCGGCACGAGCACGTCATAGGCCGCCGCGATTTCGAGATCGGCACGCGCGAGCATGGTCTCGACGTCATCGATGAGGTTGCGCAGGAAAAACCACTCCGAATACGCCGCGCGCATCCTCGTCGCCCCGTGTCGCCCGATCGCCGCGGCGAGCCCCGCGCCCGCTCCGTACCAGCCGGGCAGCATGTGACGCGTTTGCGTCCAGGCGAAGACCCAGGGTACCGGCAGTAAACCCTCGATGCTGCGGCCATCCTCACGGTGCACCGGCCGCGAGCCGACCTGCATCCGCTCGATCACATCGATCGGTGTCACCGCGCGGAAATAATCGTGGAAGTCGCTCTCGCCATAGACGAGGCGCCGGTAGGCCTCGCGACTCGCCTCGGCGAGCGTCGCGGCGCACTCGAGGTGCGCCGCCGAGTCCCGCGCCGCAGCGGGATCCTGCGCCGTGGCTTGCGGACCCGCGACGGTCGCGAGGGTGAGGGAGTTAAATGCCCGCTCCAGGGTTCTCATGGCAATCGGCCGCAGGCCGTAGCCCTGCTTGAGCGTCTCGCCCTGCTCGCGCAAGCGCAAAGTCCCATGCAGCGTGCCGGCGGGGGCCGATCTCACCAGCGCGTCGACGCGGCCGCCGCCGCGGGCGATGCTGCCGCCGCGCGCATGAAACACGAGGTACTTCTCGCCCCCGGCCGCGGGTATCCGCGCGAGCGCGCGCTGCGCCTGGTGGATGGCATAGCGCGATGCGCACAACCCACCCTCCTTGTTGCTGTCGGAATAGCCGAGCAACACGCATTGGCGGCGCTCGTGAGCCTCGAGGTGCCGCCGATACACGGGCTCGGCAAGCAGCTCCCGCAGCGTCTCGCCGCATCGCTCGAGCGCCTCCAGCGACTCGAATTGCGGCGCGATGTCGAGCGCAACCTGACCGGTACGCTTGTCGTACACGGATGCCCAGCGCGCAAGCGTCAGGGCGGCCAGAACGTCATCCGCCCCGCGTGCCCCACTGACGATGAAATATCCGACCGCGGCCGGTCCGTAGCGATGCCGTGCCTGGGCAAACGCCTCGAACACGGCGAGGTTGCGCTTGCCGAGGGCGTCCAGGTCGACGCGCGGACCGGCGTCCTTCTCGAGAATTTCCGCCAGGCGGCGCCGGCGCTCGGCGCGCGGATGCGAGAGCCACGCGGAATCGTCAGTGCCGCGGGCGATGATCTCGTGGAGCACGCTTGCGTGCTGGCGCACATCGAGACTCGCCAGGTGAAAGCCGAAGGTATCGATGCGGCGCAGAAGCCTGCGAATGTAGAAAAGTCCGGCGTGGGCGCCCTTGTTGGCGAGGAGGCTCGCCGCGATCAGCTGCACGTCATCCCGGAACTGTCGCGCGCTCTCGTAGCCGTTGGCGCGACCTTCGTACGTGAGGCGCAGCCTCTCGCCGATCTGGGCGAGGAACACGCGATAGGGCATGCGGTCGTGGCGCGCGGGCGTCACGCTGCGCGCGCTCGGCGCGAGCGTCATGTAGTCCTCCACCCGATGCGTCAGTTCTGCGGATACCGCGACCCGCCCGGCGCTCTGGGAAAGTCGTTGCGAGAGCCTGCGACAGTCCTCGAAGTAGCTGTTGAGGATCATCTGCTGCTGGCGCGCGAGGGTCTCGCGAATGGTCTTGGCGTGCACATCCAGGTTGCCATCCATGTCGCCCCCGACCCAGGAGCCGAAGCTGAGCATCGCCGGCAGCTCGATGGTGTCGGCGGCAACTTGGTAATGCTTCTCGAGCGCCTGCGCGATCTCCTCGTAGAAGGCCGGTACCACGCGGTAGAGGATCTCGATGAGATAAAAGAGCACCTGCTCGCGCTCATCTCCCACGCTCAAGCGCTCCCGCGGCAGCTCCTCGGTCTGCCAGGCGGTGGTGAGCTCGATGCGGATGCTGCTCCAGAGGTTGCGGGAGTCCTGCGGCGTCAGCGTCGGGTCGAGCCGATCGAGCAGGTGTTGAGCCACGCGCTGTTGCTTGCGCAGCAGCGTGCGTCGGGTCGACTCCATGGAGTGTGCGGCGAAGACCGGCTCGATGCGCAGGCTCGCGAGCAGCGCCAGCACGTCCTCGAGCGTGAGACCACGGGTCCTGAGAGTCGCGATGCCATCCTCCACGCCGGAGGGCTGGGGGCGGCCGCTGTCCTGGCGAAAGTATTCGCGGCGGCGGCGGATACGGTGCACCTTCTCGGCGAGGTTCACGGCCTGAAACCACATGGAGAAGGCGCGTACCAGGTCTCGGGCGAGCGCCGGCGGCCGGTCGCGCACCGAGGCGGCGAGCTCGAGACGTGCCTGCTCATCCCCCTCGCGGCGGCGGATGGCGGCCTGGCGGTCGAGCTCCACGAGCTCGAAGAGCTGCCGGCCGCCCTGCTCGCGCAGGATCTCCCCGACCAGCATACCGAGCGCGTGCACGTCCTCGCGCAGGGCCGCGTGCTTGGGGGGAAAGTGGATATCGCTTCGGCTCACGGCAGCGGCGGATGGTAGCAGGCTATCCGGCCAGCAGGACGGACTCGGCACGCTCGAGCTCTTCCGGCTGGCCGTAGAGCACCACGACATCGCCGTCCCGCAGCACCGTCTCGCCGGCCGGCTCGCGCCCGAGGATCCCCTGGCGGCGCACACCGGTGAAGGTCACTCCGACACCCCGGCTGCGCACGTCGCGCAGGGTCCGTCCCACCGCCCAGGCCCCGGGCGGCACGACCACCGACTTGATCTCCTCGCGGTACTCGTGACTCTCATCCAGAGGCCGCGCGTCACCCCGGCGGATGATGTTTCTCAGGACGGAGTAGCGGTGACCGCGGATGTCCCCCATCGTGCGGACCACACGCGAGACGGGAACGTGCAGCAGGATCAAGACGTGCGAGACGAGCATCAGGCTGGCCTCGAACGTCTCCGGTACGACGTCGGTTGCACCCGCTTCCTGCAGCTCCTTGATCCGGGCATCATCCTGAGTGCGCACCAGCACGGGCACATCGGGCCGCGCGCGGCGGATGCTGCGCAGGATCCCGACGGAGGTCGCCGGGTCCGAGAAACTGATGACGACGACCGACGCCGTATCAAGACCCGCCTTGGCGAGGATCGCCTCGTCGGCCGAGTCGCCGAAGATGACCGGATCACCCGCCTGGCGCGCCGCGGCGATGCGCGCCGGATCGAGATCGAGCGCGATGTACTCGAAACCCTGCGATTCCAGCACGCGCGCCACGTTCTGTCCGACACGTCCGAAGCCGCAGAGAATCACATGGTCGCGCCGCCCGATGTCACCTGTCGCGGCGCTCTCGCGCTCGAACGCGGTGCGCGGCGGCCCGGACTCGCGCAGCAGCAGACGCGCGATCCGCTTGTTGTTGTTGAGAATGAGCGGGCTCAGGACCATGGAGAGCACGATCGCCACGAGCAGCGGCTCGCCGAAGCTCCCCGGGATGATGCCGGTCGCGAGCGCGATCGTGACGAGCGCCACGCCGAACTCGCCGCCGATCGAGATGACGATTCCGGTACGCAGCGCTTTGAATCGCGAGCCGGTGAAGGGGCGGCTCACGAGTGCGGCCACGGCGGTCTTGAGGATGATGATGGCGAAGAGCCAGTAGACGACCGTGCCGATCTCGCCGGCGAGGAGGGGCACATCGAGAAGCATGCCGACGGAGATGAAGAAAAGCCCGAGCAGGATGTCGCGGAACGGCCGGATCACCGACTCGATCTGATGCCGGTACTCGGTCTCGGCGAGCATCATGCCGGCGAGAAAGGCGCCGAGACCGGGCGAGAGCCGCGCGAGGCTCGAAACCCAGGCGGCGGCGAGCACCACGAGGAGCACCGCCAGAGTAAAAAGCTCGCGCAACCGGCTGTGCGCCATCTCGCGAAAGAGCGGCCGCAGCAGCCAGCGCCCGGCGGCGAGCACCGCCGCCACCGCGAGCACGCCGCCGGCCACCGCCTCCAGACTGGCGCGCAGCTCGAAAGGTCCAGGGCCGGCGGTGAGCGCCGAGGCAAGCGCCAGGAACGGGACGAACGCCAGGTCCTGGAACAGAAGCATGCTGAAGGCGAGCCGTCCATGCGTGCGGTTGAGCTCGGCGCGCTCGGTGAGCTGGTGCAGGAGGATCGCCGTCGAGCTCATGGCGAGCGCGCCGCCGACGACGACCGCCGCCGGCCAGGAGATGCCACTGAGCCGCGCCAGCAGCGCGAACGCCGCGGCGGTCGCGGCGACCTGGGCGCTGCCCAGGCCGAAAACCTCGCGCCGCATGGCGATCAGCCGGGGCAGGGCGAATTCCAGGCCGAGCGTGAAGAGGAGAAATACGACGCCGAGCTCGGCCAGGAGCCCCGTGGTCGCCGAGCTTGCCACCACCGCGAGGGCGTGCGGACCCAGCGCGAGCCCCACGAAGAGATAGGCGATGGTCGTCGGCAGCCTGAGCCGTCGGGCCGCGGTGACCAGGAGCACCGAGGCCGCGACGAGGATCAGAACCTGGCTGAGAGGCTGCATGGGCGCATTTTATGTGCTACCCACGCGGTACTGCTTCAGTTCGAAAGCCAGCGAATGGCGACCCCGGGCCGCTCCCGCCTATTCAAAGGCCAATGTGGCTCGCCGCGCTCGGCCGGTGATGAGCGGGGACCGGCCCGCCTGTGCGCTCAGTGAGCAGCAGCGAATCCTCGAGTCGCAGCTCCTCGTCCTGCACGGCGGGTATCGGTTGCCGCCCCTCGAGCATCTCGAGCAGCGTTTCTCGCGCCCGCGCGACGCGGCTCTTGATGGTTCCGACCGCGCATCCGCAGATCTCGGCGGCCTCCTCGTAGGAGAAGCCACTCACGCTCACCAGAATGAGCGCCGTGCGCTGACCCGCTGAGAGGGCGGCAAGTGCGCGGTTCAAGTCACGCAGCTCGAGCTTGCCGTCGTGGTCGGGCGGAACGCTCGGCTCGGGAAGCAGCTCGATGTCCATGCCCTGCGCTTCGAACTTGTTGCGCCGCAGCTGCGAGTAGTGCTCATTGCGCACGATGGTGAACAGCCACGCCTTGAGGTTGGTCCCTGGCTTGAAGCGCTGGATGTTGTTGATGGCGCGCATCAGCGCTTCCTGCACCAGATCGTCCGCGCGCACACCGTCACGGCAGAGCGAGCGCGCAAAAGTATGAAGCTGAGGCACCAGAGCCACCATGTCGTCGGTCACCATCTGCACCCCTTTCCCGGCCCCGCGTAGGGGCTCGATCCGAGTTTCACTGCACATGCGGGCAAGTTACTTGCTGCCGGGCGCCGCTGAAGTCGGCCAGGGTGCGGAACGAGGGGGGGTTGCATCCCAAGCTCGTGTCGGACGATTCCTACCGCAGCCGGCCGCCGTTGCCGCGGGCCGACAGTCGGAAGGTGGCATGCCGATCGCGATCCCGGCGGCACTTTCCCCGCCCGCGCCGTCCAGGACATCGGGAATCGGATCCGCGTAGAGCGTTAGGGTTAGGGCGCCGGCCTCGAGCGGGCCGGCGGCCCGAAGCGCCGCAGGCGCCTTCGCGCCAAATGCATCAAGCGCGCCGGAAGTCCACCGCGGGAAGCTGCATCGACCGACGGTACTTGGTCACGGTGCGGCGCGCAACCTTCACCCCGCGATCGGCGAGAAGCTCCGTGAGCTGCACATCCGAGAGCGGGTTGCGCCGATCCTCGGCGGCGATGAATTCGCGCAGCAGGGCGCGGATCGCCGTGGCGGAGCACGAGCCGCCGCTCGTCGTCGCGAGCTGCCGGGAGAAGAAGCGCTTGAAGGCTACGACACCGCGCGGCGTCGCCATGAATTTGTGGCTGGTGGCGCGCGAGACCGTCGACTCGTGCAGGCCCAGCTCATCGGCGATCTCGCGCAACGTGAGCGGCCGCATTGCCAGATCGCCGTACTCGAAGAAATTCCGCTGGCGAGCGACGACCGCCTCAGCCACCCGTTGAATCGTCAGAAAGCGCTGCTCCAGATTGCGCACCAGCCAACGCGCCTCCTGCAGGTGCTGGGCGAGAAGCGCAGTCTCGCCGTCACGCGCCTGACGGAAATAATCGGCGTACTGTTGATTGACTCGAATGCGCGGGTAGATGGCAGAGTTGACCGTAACGAGCCAGCGCTTCTTCTCCTTGCGCACGATCACATCAGGCACGATCGCTCGCGGCTCGAACGTGCCGACCTTCGAGCCCGGGCGAGGATCGAGGCTGCGGATCAACTCCATCGCGACTCGCAGCTCGTCCTCGGAGCACCCCAGCGCATCGACCAGGCGGTTGTTGTCGCGCGCGGCCATCATCGAGAGCCTGTTCTGCACGACCTCGAGCGCGATATTGCGCCCGGGCGTGTCGCGATCCATCGCCTCCAGCTGCAGCGCCAGGCATTCCCCGAGGCTGCGCGCCGCGATTCCGCTCGGCTCGAGCGTCTGCACGATCCGCAGCGCCGTTTCGATCTCCCCCGGCGCCGCGCCCGGTGCCAGGCCCGCCACCTCCTCGACCGGCAGGCGCAGGAATCCGTCGTCGTCGAGCGCATCGATGATGAGATTCGCGAGCACGTGGTCGCGTTCCGTCAATCCGAGCAGCAGCAGCTGCTCGCGCAGCGAGTCGTGCAGAGTCGACGGGGAAGCAGTCCATTCGGTCCAGTCGGGCGTTTCCTCGCCGCCGCCGCCGCCGCGCGAAGAAAAATCGAGATCGGCGCGGCTGCCCTCCTCAGGGGCCTCCTCGGAACGCGGATCGGGAGACTCCGCCGATTCCACGCTTTCCTCGAGGAAGGGGTTCTGCGCGATAGCCTGGTGCAGTTCTTGCACGCATTCCAAAGCGGAAAGTTGAAGCAGCTTCACCGACTGCTGCAGCCGGGGTGTCAGCGTGAGCTGCTGCTTCAGGCGCAGTCCCAATACGGCGTTGGACATCAGAGGAACCCTCTTTTGCAAGTCAGCAGCGCCCCCGCCTCGGCGGCGTAGCCAGGCAGGGACGCCGAGCGTGCCGCCGGGGAGAACTTGCAAGGGCGTGTAAGAACGCCCATGTGCGCCGAGCCCTGGCTCAAACTCCCGTACGAGCGACATGACATCAATTCATGACGACGATCCCGGTTCCCCCTCGGCCGCGAAGCCCGCGCCACCGCGGCTTTCGAGCTCGCTGTCGACAGATTGGGAACGCCTCGCGCGCCGCACGGATGAGCTGGAGACGGTACTCGCCGCCGGCCGCATCGGATACTGCCGGCTGCGCGGCGGTGATCGCGCCATCGAGGCCAACTCGCAATTCAAGGCGGAATGGGGTTGGCCGCCGGATGAGCTTCTCTCGTGGCAGGCCGTGGAGTCGCGCGTGCATCCGGAGGATCGCGGCCGGTTTGCCGAAGCGACGCGCCAGGCGCTCGCGAGCGCGGCGTCGCTGGAGCTCAGCCTACGCGTGCAGCCAGCGGAGGGCGAGACGCGTTGGGTCGCGCTGCGCGGCTGCGTCGTACGAGGAACCGATCAAGCGGCGTCCCCGGATCTGCTCATCACCTGCCGCAACGTGACCAGCGAGCACCATGCCTCCGAGGGCATCCTCGATGAGCGTGCCCAGGTGCTCGCGCGCGAGCGGCGCTCACGCGAGGCTGCGGAGGCCGCCAACCGCTCGAAGGACGAATTTCTGTCCGTCATTTCGCACGAGCTGCGCTCACCTCTCAATGCCATCCTCGGCTGGAGTCGCATTCTCGCGTTGAAGTGCCGTGAGGATCCCGATGTCACCTCGATTACGCCGCGCATCGAGCAGAGCGCCAAGGCGCAGTTGAAAATGGTGAACGACCTGCTGGATCTCGGGCGGGTGAGCACCGGAAAGCTCAGGATGGAGCCGCGCGGCATGCATCTGGCGCGGGTCGCGCGGCTCGCCATCGACGGCGCCCGACCGGCTGCGGCGGCCAAGGGAATCGAGATCGTGACGAGTTTTGCGCCGGGAGCGGGCGAGCTTCGCGCCGACCCCGATCGCTTGCAACAGGTGCTCGGCAACCTGCTCTCGAATGCGGTGAAGTTCACGGGTTCGGGCGGCCGAATCACCGTGGCGGTGCGCGAGGACAACGGCTTTACGGAGCTGACGGTCGAAGACACCGGTCAAGGGATCGCGCCTGAGCTGCTGCCGCACATCTTTGACCGCTTCCGACAGGGCGACAACTCGAGCACCCGCCAGTCGTCGGGCCTCGGGCTTGGCCTGACGCTGGTGCGCGAGATAGTTACCCTGCATGGAGGCTCGGTTTGCGCTCACAGCGCGGGGCCCGGCGCCGGAGCGAGGTTCACGGTGCGCTTGCCCACGGCGCGGCCCTGGCCCGAAACCGACACGACCGGCAGCACCCATCGGCAGATGTCCGAGCGGCAGCTGACGCTCGAGGGACTGTCGGTCCTGGTGGTGGATGATGAGCTGGAAGCGCGCACCGTCGTCGCGGAGGCATTGCGACTCGAGGGCGCCCTGGTTACGGTCACCGACTCCGCTCCCTCCGCGCTGCAGCAGCTGCAGGCGCGAGGCGCGCACTTCGACATCATCATCACCGACATCGGCATGCCGGTGGAGGATGGTTACTCGCTCGTCCGCAAGTTGCGCTCGAGCCCGGCCGGCAGACGGATGCTCGCCATCGCCGTGACCGGCTACGCCTCACGGAACGATGTGGCGGCGGCGATGGACGCCGGATTCGATCTGCACGTGCCGAAGCCGGTCGACTTCGACACCTTCGTGCCGCTGGTACGGCGCCTCGCGATCTGGCGCCGCGCCGAGCAGGCGCCGCGCGAGCACGTCGGCGACTGAATCGTCTGGAATGGGCCGAGGCCCGCCTCAGATCCCGGATTGCCAGGTGCTCGGCATCCCGGCAGCTTCGATTGCCTGCTCTATGGTGAGACAGGCTTCGCGCGCTTCCGGCTGGGCGCGCAGGCTTCGCGCGATCGAGTTGAGGAAGTTGCACATGAGTGCGGTGTTGGGATGTGAGGAGCGGAGCTGCTCCTCCACCCGGTCGATGAGCTCGATCAGATCTTCCTGGTCGCACCGCGGAAAGGTCATCCCCGTCACGGTGCTCTGTACGCAGATGAGCGCCTGGTGTATGGCGGCTTGCTGCTCCCCGTTCATCATCTGATGCATTGGCGCCCCTCCGCTATCACTGACGAGGTAAGAATCTGAACTTTTTGCGAGGGGTTTTCAATGGGCCGCAGGCCGGCCGGATCTGAGATCCGAAACGGCTCGGCGCAGGGATGTGGCCGAGCCACGCGCAGGACGCCGCTCTTTGCGCCAAATAAAAAAAGAGCGGGCTGGTCGCACCACAGCCCGCCAAACGGGGGGTCTATCAGGCTTTTGCAAACCCCATGCCAGGCGCTTCGAGAGCCCCCAAGCGGGCCGTGGGATGCCGCGGGACCGCCAGGCCTCTGTAAAAAGGTGCTGGGCTGGAAAATTGTGCAGCCAAGCTCGCAGCAGCGGCGCGTGTCCGGCTGGGGGATCGAGCTGGCACATCTCGTGCTTCGCAGCCTGCCCCAGTTCTGAGATCCCTTGTCCTGCCGGCTGGCGGCCACAGCTCGCAGCCGGAGGAGATGCGCATGAACCAGAAGTACACGATAGAGGCGCTGAGGGAGCTCATCTCGGTTCGACGCGACAGCGAGCAGGCATTGAGGATGTGCGCCGGCTCCCTCGGAGCAGGTCCGTTGAGAGATCTTTGCGCGCTGGGCGCCGCGGAATGCGCCGATGCGGTGGGCGAGCTCGAGACGTTGGTCGAGCGGTTGGGGGGCGAGGGCGAGGCTCATGGCGCGGTGCCCCGCTTCTGGCGCAGCGGCTGGGCGGGTCTGCGCGCCGCCCTTGCGCGCGAGGCGGATGGCGCTATTCTCGATGCGTGCGAGCGCGGGCAGAGCCGGATCCTGGAGGCGTATCGGAACGCTCTGGACGATAACCTCCCGGAATTCGTGCGTGATGCCGTGCTGCGCCAATTCGAGCTCCTGATGAGCACTCACGATGCGATCCGCGGCTGCCGTGCGCAGCGACCAGCACGCGGTGATCCGGCGGTGGCCCCAGGTGCGCAAGCAGGTCAACACTAGGACCGAGTCTCCTCTGACACGGTGGTCCATCAGTCCGATCATCCTCGGGATCGGAGTGGGACTACTTGCGGGGCCCTTGGGGCTGAGGCTCATCGAACCGCAGCTCCCCGAGGACGGCTCACTCATCGAGTCGGTGAGCGAGGCGGTCCTTCTGATCTCGCTCTTTTGCGTGGGGTTGCGCCTGCGCACCCCGTTCGAGTGGGCGCCATGGCGGGCGCCTTTGCAGCTCGCCTCGCTCACCACGGTCTCAGCCGCGCTGTTGGCGGCCCTGGCGGCTTATCTGATCTTCGGGATGAGCTTGCTGCAGGCGTTGCTGCTGGCGGTGATCCTGGCGCCGACTGATGCCGTGCTGGCTTCGGACGCCTATGCGCCGGCGGAGGGCGAGCAGGAGCTCGTACCTTTTGCGCTCGCGGCCGAAGGTGCCATGACGAGCGCCGCCGTAGTACCGGTGGCCGTGTTGGTGCTGACGCGCATGGGCGTCACGGGCACCGGCTCGGCGCTGCTCGGCTCCATGACCCTCACCGCACTCTGGTCGTTCGCCGGTGGTGCCGCTGCCGGCTGGTTGATCGGCGCCGCTGCATGGCGCTGGCTGGTTCTGATCGACCGCGATCGGCAGGGGGATCTGCTCGAGGAGATGATCGTCCTGGCGACGGGCGCGCTCGCTTACGTCTGTGCGCTCGCGCTGCGCACCGATGCCTTGCTCGCGGCTCTGGCCGCCGGGCTCGCGCTGTCGCATGGCGGCGGCTTCCGGGTGACACGCCAACAACCGCTCGGGGCACGCGTGCTCAGGTTCGCCGGCCGCGCCGAGCGTGGCGCGACGGTGCTCCTGATGGTGTTGCTCGGCACGCTGCTCGGCGCGGTGGACTTTACGCTACGCACGGCGCTGTACGCCGCCGTGCTTTTGATCCTGGCCCGGCCCCTGGCGGTGCGGCTGGGGGTGGGGCGGCCATTTGTGACGGCGGCACAGCGGCGGCCGCTGGAGCTTTTTGCCGCGCGCGGGGCAGCGGCCGTGTATTGTCTTGCGCTTGCCGCCGGCCACGAGCTGCCGGCCGCCTTCAGCCGCCAACTCGAGAGTGCCGCGCTCTTCGTGATCGTTGCATCGGTGATCTGCGGCGCGGTATCGGCGCTCACCGCGAGAAAACCCAGCCCAGGAGCCGTGGCTTGAGGCGGCGAGACGGGGGCATCGGTGTTCGGGTGGCAGGGCCGCTTCCCGGCGCGCCTTCCGGTCGCGCCAGCGAGTCCCCAGAGCGGGCCCGAGCGTCGCGCGCGGGCCGCGCTTGGCGGCGCGCGATGGAGGGCATAGAGTTGACCGTTCCCACGTACCGAATGTGGAGCTGAAAGCGAGCACATGGCACACGCGCTGATAATCGACGACGACCCGGATGTCGTGGACTGGCTGCAGGAGGTGGCCCGGATGGAGGGGTTCACGGTGGCGCGCGCTCAAAGCCTGCGTGATGCTCGCATCGAGCTCGGCCGGCAGCGCCCCGATGTGCTGCTGACCGATCTGGCGCTTCCCGACGGCGAGGGAATCGATCTGCTGCGCGAGCTCGAGAAGCCGGAGGCGACGGAGGTCATCGTCATCACCGGTCACGCGACCGTCGACAGCGCCGTTGCCGCGTTGCGGGCTGGGGCGAGCGACTATCTGGTCAAACCCGCGGATCTGGAGCGTGTCCAGGCGGTACTGCGACACGCCAAGAAGACCTCGGCGCTGCAGCACGAGATCGGCGAACTGCGGGACGAGCTGCGGCGCCTGGGCCGCTTCGGACGCATACTGGGCGGCTCGCAGCGCATGCAGGTGCTCTACGATCAGCTCACACGAGTCGCGCCGACGTTGGCCACGGTGATGTTGATCGGCGAAAGCGGCACCGGCAAGGAGCTGGCCGCTCAGACTCTTCATGAGCTCTCCAGGCGTCGCACGAACCCGTTCCTGCCGCTCAACTGCGGCGCCGTGGCGCCGCAGTTGATCGAGAGCGAGCTCTTCGGTCACGAGCGCGGCAGCTTCACCGGCGCGGACCGCCAGCACAAGGGCTTTTTCGAGCGGGCCAGCGGCGGCACCATCTTTCTCGATGAGATCACCGAAATGCCGATGGAGCTGCAGGTGAAACTGTTGCGGGTGCTCGAGACCGGTGCTGTAAACCGCGTCGGTGGAACGCAGCCGATCGCGAGTGATGTGCGAGTGATCTGCGCGACCAACCGTGAGCCGGAGAGAGCTGTAGCCGATGGCAAGCTGCGCGAGGACCTGTATCACCGGCTGAACGTTTTCCCCATTCGGCTGCCGCCGCTGCGCGACCGGGAGACCGACATCGAGCAGCTCGCGCAGTTCTTCCTCGACGAGCTCAATCGCGAGGAAGGAACCCACAAGACGTTCTCGCGCGATGCGCTCGTGCGCCTCTACCAGTACGGCTGGCCGGGCAATGTGCGCGAGCTGCGCAACTACGTGCAGCGCGCCTTCATCATGGCGGATGAGCTCATCGAGTATGACATCACGCCCACCGACGCGCCGCCAAAACCGGACGATGGCACCACCATCACCATCCGCGTCGGCACGCCGCTCGAGGAAGTGGAACGCCGGGTCACGATGGCGACGCTGGCGTACTGCGGGCACGTCAAGCGCAAGGCGGCGGAGATACTGGGCGTCAGTCTGAAAACGCTGTACAACCGCCTCGAGACGTACAACGGCAGGGATTCGAGCACTCGCGCCCCGTCTTCGGCCAAGGAGGAGGAGGCTGACACCGGCCGGGATTCGGTGCCTTGAGGCCTTCCTGCTCGGGACGGGCCCGCGGCCGGCGTCGCAGCGCACCGCTGTCGGACGATTCCTACAGTCCGTTGCGTTGCAGTTCCCGTTCCGGCTTCCACAACCTCCATAGGCGCGCTCGCGCAGGGGCGGCTAGGCTGCCTGGCGCATGGGACGCTCATGCGCGTGGCACACGGCGGCGGGTGGCCGCACCACTCACACGTTGACGGGACCCATGCCGGCCATTCGAGTCGCAGTCGCAGACGATCATCAGCTCGTACGGATCGGGCTGAAGCAGATCATCGAAGCTCAAGTGGATTTCGTCTGGGCGGGTGAGGCCAGGACAGGACGCGAGGCGCTGACGCTGGTGCGCACCGCGCCATGCGACGTGCTGCTGCTGGACCTCTCGCTGCCCGACATGTCGGGACTCGACGTGCTCCGGCAGATCAAGTCGCACCATGAATCGGTCGCGACGCTGGTCTTGAGCGCCTATCCGGAGAGCCAGTACGGCCTGAACGTGCTGCGCGCGGGGGCGAGCGGGTTCGTGAGCAAGAGCGCCGACGATGGGGAGCTCTGCCGCGCCATCCGCGCCGCGATGCGCGGCGGCCGCTACGTCAGCCCGGAGCTCGCGGAAATGCTGGTGAGCGGGATGCAGGGCGCTCCGGGCGAGCCGCGGCACAGCGTGCTGTCGGAGCGGGAGTTCCAGATCTTCTGCAAGCTTGCCGAGGGACGCAGCGTCTCCGAGATCGCCGCCAGCCTCTTCCTCAGCGTCAAGACCGTCAGCACCTACCGCGCACGGATATTGGAGAAGATGGGAATGAAGACCAACGCCGACATCACCTACTACGCCATCAAGAACAGCCTGCTGCAGTGAGGCGCATGGTGGGCGCTGAAGTGCGATCCGCGGGCGGGATTGGCTCCTCCAGGGCCGAGCGGCGCATTCTGCTCATCGAAGACTCCGCCGTGCTGTCGCGGCGCCTGGTCGATCTGTTGTCGGAGCCCGGACGCGTCTGCGTCACAGCGCAGGCGGCGACGCAGTCGGAGGCACTGCTGCGCCTGCAGGAGGCGACCTACGATGTGCTCGTGGTCGACATCGAGCTTGCCGAAGGCAACGGCGTCGCCGTCATCCGTCAGGTGCGCCAGCTCTACCCGCCCGATGCGCAGCCCCTGGTCGTGGTGTTGACCAACTACGCCTCGGATTTCGTGCGCGATCACTGCTTCGCGGCCGGTGCGGATTATTTCCTCGACAAGATGCGCGACATAGCGCTGTTGAAAGCCGTGGTCGCCGACGGCCGGTCCAAGTGGTCTGGCTGAAACGGACTTCGGTTCAAGTGCGAGGGACGCTGACACGTAAGGTGGTACCCGCGCCCGGTGTCGACTCGATCTCGAACTGACCGCTGAGCGCGCGCACCCGCTGGCGCATGCCGGTGATGCCGTGCGACCAGCGGAACTCGGGCGCGGCGGCATCGAAGCCCCCGCCGTCGTCGCGCAGCGTAAACCGGCAGCTCTCGCCGTCCATCGTAAACCGCAGCGTCACCGAGCGTGCGCCGGCGTGTCGGACGATGTTGGTGAGGCCTTCCTGGACGATTCTGAAGAGAGCAATCGCGGTGTCCTTCGGCAGCGACGCGCCGTCCTCCGGTAGCGCGATGTCCACCCGCAGTCCGGCCTTGGCGCACGCGGATTCCACGTACGCGCGTAGCGCCGTCGGCAGACCAAAATGATCGAGCAGAGAGGGGCGAAGATCCTCGACGACGCGGCGCTTGAGGTCCATCGCCTCATCGAGCACGGCGCCGAGCTGCGCGAGGCGCTCCTGCAGCGTGGGGTCGGGTACCCGCGACTGCAGCCAGGAAAGATCCATCTTGGCCGCGGTGAGCAGGCCGCCGAGCTCATCGTGCAGATCGCGGGCGAGCTGGGACTTTTCCTTCTCGGAGAGTTCCTGCAGGTGACTCGAGAGCGTGGAGAGCTCGCGGGTGCGCGCCTCGATCAGCGTCTCGAGATCCTTCGCGTGCCGCTCGGAGGCCGCGCGCAGCCCCTCGCGGTGCACCGCATCGGCGGCGAGCAGCCGGCTGAGCGCAATGAGTAGTCCCACCGCAAGGAGCGCGAGGAAGACGACCGCGATCTCTGTCTGCGGCTCCTCCGCCAGCCACTCGGCGATGGCCGCCGCGCCCAGCGCCGCGATCAACACGCCGAGCAGCGCCAGCCACACCCGCGCCGGCAGCAGCTTGAGCGCCGACCACGTCATCGGCTCGCGCGGATGTGCCTCTGGAATGAGGCCCGTGCTGGAGTCGACCGAGGAGCTGGACACCTGTGACATACCGGAATCCCTGGTATGGATTTAACAAATGGCGACAGCCCGAAAGCAAGTGAATCAGCGGCAGAGGGCTTTTCAACGAGTTCATAGCCCGCGCGCACAAAAAGAAAAAGCCCCGCGCAAGCGGGGCTTTTTCCGAGCAGGAAGGCTCTCTCAGGCCGTCGGCGGCATCTTCTTCTTGGCCTTGGCGTGCTTCTTCATCGTGTGATGGGAAGCCATCTTGTGGTGCTTCATGGCCTTGTGCGACATGGCCTTGTGCGACATGGCCTTGTGCTCGGGCTTCATCGTCGAGGTCTGCGCCTGGTCGGCCGCTGCTGCCGTGGTGACCATGAGGACCGGGCTGGCAATCAGCAGTGCGCCGAGCATGGCGGGAACGAGCTTCTTGAGCATCGAAATCTCCAAAGATAGCGAGGATTGAGAGCAGTCTTGGTTCGCCCGGTCGCCTATGCGCCGGAACCGCAGTCATTATCTCCGGACGGCAGGCGGCTCAGGCTTGCATGACTGGAAAGTAATGTTCCGGCTCTGGAACAGCGAAGCCTGAGAAATTCAGGGCTAGTGTCCCTGAAAAGCGACAAGTGTATGGACGGGCACCTCTAGAGCCTCGAGCCGTCGCGAGCCGCCCAGGTCCGGCAGATCGATGACGAAGCATGCCGCCAGGATGTCAGCGCCGAGCGACCGCAGGAGCTTCACGGCCGCCTCGGCGGTGCCGCCGGTGGCAATGAGATCGTCGACCAGAATGATTCGCTCCCCCCGGGCCACTCCATCGCGGTGCATCTCGATCTCGTCCAGCCCGTATTCGAGCGAGTAAGCCACTCGTACGGTCTCGTGCGGCAGCTTGCCTTTCTTGCGGATGGGCACGAAACCGGCCGCGAGCTGATGAGCGATGGCGCCCCCAAGAATGAAGCCACGCGCCTCGATGCCGGCGACCCGGTCGACCTTCGATCCGGTCCAGGGCCGCGCGAGCTCGTCAACCGCGCGCCGGAACATGTGCGCGTTGCCGAGCAGGGTGGTGATGTCCCTGAATTGAACGCCCGGGCGGGGATAGTCCGCAATCGTGCGGATCGAGGCCTTGAGCTCTTGGAGCGCGGTCGAGTCCATGCCCGGTGACTCTACACCGTTTCCGCGGATCGATGCCCGAGCCGGAGCTCGCCAAGGATTCTAGATCTGGGACAATCAGCGGATTCCCGCGATCTTGGAAGGTCCGATCCGTCCATGCAAGCCATCGATGCGCTCCTCAAGCGACGCTCCGCCAAGACGCTCACCGAGCCGGCACCCGATGACGGCGCGCTCGAGCTGCTGCTCGAAAGCGCAGTCCGCGCCCCCGATCACGGGCGACTGCGCCCCTGGCGCTTCATCGTCGTCCGAGGGGCCGCGCGCGAGCGCCTCGGGGGCCTCATGGCCGATCAACTCCTGCGGACACAGCCGGCCGCGAGCGCCGAGTCGCTGCAGCGGGAGCGGCAGAAGGCGCTGCGTGCGCCGCTCATCATCGTCGTTGCCGCCATCTGCAACGCTTCGGCCAAGATTCCGACCATCGAGCAGATTCTCTCGGCCGGTGCCGCGGCGCAAAACATCATGCTGGCGGCCACCGCCCTCGGGTTCGGCGCCATGTGGAAGACGGGCAGTGCCGCCTACGACCCGAGGGTGAAGGTGGCGCTCGGGCTCGAGGCGAAGGATGCCATCGTCGGGTTCCTCTATCTCGGCACCGCGCCCGCCGACGCCGTTCCTTCACCGGCGCGGGCACAGTGGCAGGACAAGGTGAGCTACTGGGAAGAGTAGTGCGCCCGGCTCAGGGCTTCACCACCGCCAGCACGACAATGGCGATGAGGAGAAGGGCCGGCACCTCGTTGAATAACCGATACCAGCGCTGCGAGTGAGTGTTGCGCCCCGCGCGCAAGTCGCGCATGAGCATGAAGCACCAGAGGTGATAGCCGATGAGCGCCGCGACGAGTACGAGCTTCACGCGCAGCCAGAGGAAATCGAGATATCCGGGCGCAGCGGCCACCATGGAGATCCCGAAGACGAGCGCGAGCGCGCCGCCAAGCGTCATCAGTCCGAAGAGCCGCCGTTCCATCACCGCGAAGCGCTCGAGGCCGATCGCATCGGATGCGGCCGAGTGGTACACGAACAGCCTCGGCAGATAGAAAAGACCGGCGAACCAGCTGACGACGAAGACGATGTGGAAAGCCTTGAGCCAGAGCATTTTCCTATGTTAACCGATCGGAATCGGCCACCCTCTCGGAAGGAATTCGGCCCTGGTCGTCGGAGATCCCGCCGAAGCCGCGGCTCGATCACGGGAACTCCGGCGGTGGTGACGGGTCGGCTTGGCCCAGGGTACCGATTGCGGTGACAATTCGAGCATGCCGTCCCGTTCCCGTCCCAAGCGCCCAGCCACAACGAAGCCGCCGGACCCGGCGCACACGCTCGTGGTCGATGTCGGCGGCTCGCACGTCAAGTTCCGGCTCGGTCCCCGCGGTAAGATCCGCAGATTCGACTCCGGCCCCGACATGACCGCGACCGACATGGCCCGTCAGGTCCGCAAGCTCGCCCGCGGTCTACCATACCGGGCCGTGTCGATCGGCTATCCGGGCCTGGTGCTGCGTGGGCGGATTGCGGCGGAGCCCTACAACCTGGGCCCGGGGTGGGTGGACTGTGATTTCCAGAAGATTTTCGGGCGGCCGGTGCGGGTGATCAACGATGCGACCATGCAGGCGCTAGGCAGCTATGAGGGCGGACGCATGCTCTTTCTCGGGCTCGGTACGGGTCTTGGGGCGACGCTGATTGTCGATGGCGCGGTGGAACCGATGGAAATCGGCCACATGCCCTACAAGCGTGGCCGCACATTCGAGGACTACGTCGGCGAGCGCGGACGCAAGCGGCTCGGCAACAAGGAGTGGCGCAAGGCCGTGACCGAGGTGATCACGCGGCTGAAGGAGGCGCTGGAGGCCGATTACGTGGTGTTGGGAGGCGGTAACGCGGCGCGGCTGAAGGAGCTGCCCGAGGGAGTACGGCTCGGCGACACGCTCAACGCCTTCAAGGGTGGCCTGCATCTGTGGCGCACGGATGATCCGCTCGCCGCCCGCGTCCCGCGCCGCAAAGGCGCGCCGCCGCCGCTGGGCCGCGGCCGATGAGCGACTCCGACGCGCCGGGCGCGCCCGGTCTCTCACCCACCTGGTGCAGCAGCGCCAAGGAGATGGTCGGCTGCTCGCTCGGCGCCTCGCGGCTCTGGTTCACGATCGGCGGGGGCATTCTCAACGAGGTTTATTACCCTCGCATCGACATCCCACAGATCCGCGATCTCGGCATCATCGTGGCCGATGAACGCGGCTTCTGGGTGGAAGTGAAGCGCATGTACCGCCACACGCTCGAGCTCGCGGGAGCGGGCGTGCCGGCCGTGCGCATCGTGCACCGGCACGAGCGTTTCGAGCTGGCACTGCGCGTCGCACCCTGCCACGAGCGGGACGTGCTGCTCATCGAGATCGAGCTCACCGGCGATGAATCGCTGCGCCCGTATGCGCTGCTCGCGCCCCATCTGGGTGGCACCGGTCATAACAACTCCGCCGCCATCGTTGGCCATCGCGGACATCGGGTGCTGTGGGCCGAGCAGGGGCCGTTTGCGCTCGCGCTGGCCGCGGTAACCGCGGATCAACAGGATGCCTGGGGCCGCTCGAGCTGTGGTTTCGTCGGCGTGAGCGACGGCTGGCAGGACTTCGCGCGAAACGGCGCGATGACCTGGGAGCACGGCGGCGCGGGTCCGGGCAACGTCGCGCTCATGGGGGAGCTGCCGCGCAAGGCGGTGATGGCGCTCGGCTTCGGCAGCAGTACGGAATCCGCCGCGACGCTGGCATTGAGCGCGCTCTTTGAGCCCTTCGAGGAGAGCTGGCGACGCCAGATCGAGGACTGGATGCACTGGCACCAGGAGTGTGCCGCGCGGGCAAACCTGTACGACGGACTGCCGCCCGAGTGCGTGAGTCAATTCAAGGTGTCGACGATGGCGTTGCGGGCGCATCTCGACAAGACCTACCCGGGCGCGCTGGTGGCGAGCCTGAGTGTGCCTTGGGGCAACACCAAGGAGGAGCGAGAGGGCTACCATCTCGTGTGGCCGCGCGATCTTTGCGAATGCGCCAGCGCGTTGCTGGCCGTCGGCGCGGCACGCGAGGCTCTCGAGACTTTGAGGTACCTGCGCGCGACCCAGCTCGCCGACGGCCATTGGAATCAGAACCAGTGGCTCGGAGGCAAACCCTACTGGACCGGCGTGCAGCTCGATGAGACGGCCTTCCCGGTCCTGCTCGCCTCACAGCTCCAGGAGCACGATGCGTTGGACGGCATCGAAGTCGGAGACATGATCCGCCGCGCGCTGTCCTTCATCGTCTGCAACGGGCCGGCGACCGACCAGGATCGCTGGGAGGAGGATGCGGGACTCAACACCTTCACGCTGGCGGCGTGCATCGCGGCGCTCGTCTGCGGAGCGCCGCACCTCGATGCCGAGTCGCGCGCGCTGGCGCTCGCGTTCGCCGATTATTGGAATGCGAGTCTGGAGGACTGGACTTCCGTGACCGATACGCCGCTCGCCCGGCATCAGGGACTACCCGGCTACTACGTGCGCGTGGCACCGCGAGAGGCGGTGCGCGACCGTGGCGCGCTGCAGCGCGTGCTCGCCGTCAAGAACCAGGCGCTCGACCCGGGGCTGCCCGCCTTCGCTCAGATCGGCGTCGATTTCCTGCAGCTCGTGCGCTGCGGGCTGCGCCGCGCCGATGACCCGCTCATCACGGCAACCGTGCGCCTGGCGGATGCGCTGCTCAAAGTCGACACGCCGAGCGGTCCCTGTTGGCATCGTTACAACGACGACGGCTACGGTGAGCACGATGATGGTTCGGCATTCGACGGCACCGGGCGGGGGCGGGCGTGGCCGCTGCTCACGGGCGAGCGCGGCCACTACGAGCTCGCCGCCGGACGCGACCCGTTGCCCCTCTTGCTAGCCATGGTCCGCATGGCTTCCCCCGGAGGCATGCTGCCCGAGCAGATCTGGGACGCCGCGCCGCTGCCCGCGCGCGGCCTCGAGCCGGGGCGGCCCAGTGGAAGCGCTATGCCGCTGGCCTGGACGCATGCGGAGTACATCAAGCTTCTCGTTTCGCGCGCCCTCGGCAGGCCCTTCGATCGGCCCGAGTGCGTCTGGCAGCGATATGGTGGCAGACGTCCGCGGCTGCAGCGCGTCATCTGGTGCGCGCATGCGCCGGCGTCAGAGCTTCCGGAGGGAGCCGCGCTGACGGTCGCGGTCAGCGCGCCTGCGACTTTCCGCTGGGGCTTCGACGGCTGGAAGGACATCAGTGAGAGGCGTACGACGGCCACGACTCTCGGCCTCCACACCGTGGAGATCGCGACCGCGGGGCTGAGGAGCGGCCGCTCGATCGATCTGACGTTCCGCCTCGAGCCGAGCGGGGAGTGGGCCGGGCGGGATTTCCGGATTTCCGTGGTTTCGGGTTAGGCTGCGACTCATGCCTTTCACCCTCGCGCATCCGGCAGCCGTCCTGCCGCTGCGCCGCATGCGGTTGATGCGCACGGTGCCGCTCATCATCGGCGCCATGATGCCGGATGTCCCGTATTACCTGCCGTGGCGGATCGCCCGGTACATTCCGCCGGTGACGCATACGTTGCTCGGCACGTTCACTTTCGATCTGCCGGTCGGGCTGTTGGTGCTGCTGATGATCTGGCTGCTGCGCGTGCCGCTTGCGGCGCCCCCGGGTGGGCGCGCGAGCGCGAAGTGCCTGGCCGCCATCGAGCGCTTCGGCAACCGCCCGATCAACTGGGTACTCGCGCCGCTATCGATTGTGGTGGGCACCTGGACCCACATCGCCTGGGACTCCTTTACGCACGCCGACGGCTGGATGGTGTCGCGGGTGTCGGCATTGAGCGCGCCGGTGAGTTTCCTCGGCTACACGGGTGAGCTCTGTCACGTGTTGCAGTACGTAAGCTCGGTGTTTGGTCTCGCCGTGCTCGCGATCTGGTTCGCCCTGCTGCCCGCGCCAGCGCAGCCGGTGCGGAGCGGCGACCGCTCCTCCGGCGGGCCGCTGTTGATCGTCATCCTGTTGGTGTTGGCGGTCGTGGCCGGCGGCTTCGAGACGATCGAGCATCTCGTGCGGCATACTCCCCCGAGATACCACATCTTCTATCTGTTGCTCACCCGCAGCACCGCGTGGTTCGCGCTGCTCTACACTCTCGCCGGGATCGTCATCGTGCGCGGCCGTCGGCGCGCCGCGGCGGCCGCGACCGGGTAAGCGGCGTGGCGAAATCCTCGGTCCAGTAGATCACTTCCTCGCTCGCGGGATTGACGGCGAAGGCGACGCCCATCTGGCGAAACCCCGCCGTCATGATGTTGGCGCAGTGATGCGGGCTCGCGAGCCAGCCGGCGACGACCCGCAGCGCCGTTTGGACACCGCTCGCGATGTTCTCGCCCACCATGCTCCAGCGATAGCCGGCGCGCGTCACACGCTCCCCCGGGCTGCTGCCGTCGCTGCCTGCGTGGCTGAAAAGATCGTGCGTGGCCATGTCGTGCGAATGAGCGCGCGCGGCGAGCATCAGCGCTGGCGCGAGCGAAAGCGGCGGGGCTGGAGGGAAGCGGCGCCAGCCGCAGCTGCGGCCGCGGGCGCGCGCCGCGTTCGTC
>JBAUOO010000224.1:0-2593 GCA_049579785.1 Steroidobacteraceae bacterium | reverse complement strand
CGCCATGACGGTTGAGCAGCACCATGTGTCGCGGCGCGTTGCCCATCTCACCCGCGGCCATGATGATGCGCGGGCTGCCGGTGACGTAGATGAATGCCGTTCCGAGCGGCGAGATGATGGCATCCACGTAGAGCACGATGGCCCACCAAACAGCGCCCACCGCAACGGCGATGGCGGCGAGAGGGCCGAACATACCCGTGAAGTGCAGATGCCCCCAGCCGTTGCTGATATCGCTCGGATTGAGGGCCGTGATGAACGCGATCTGCAGGCCCACGTAGATCACCATGCCGATCAGCACGGAGCTGATCACGGCAATGGGCACGTAGCGGCTGGGATTGCGCGTCTCGCCCGCGAGCGCGATGGCCTGCTGGAAGCCGAGAAAGCTGAATACGATTCCGGCCGTGGCCACCGCCGTAAAAATGCCGCTTTTCGGCGTGCTGGCGACATGCGCCGTCATGTTGGACGGATGAAAGGAGTACGCCATCAGGATGCCGATGGTCACGATCGGAATGACGAGCTTCCACCACGTGGCGGCGCTGTTGATGGCGAGTACCCAGCGCACCGCCAGAAAATTGAGCGCCACCACCATTGCCAGCAGCAGCGCCGCCCAGGCCATGCCGACCCCGGTCATCAGCCCGTTCTGCGGATCGATCAGGCCGGGTATGTAACTGTTGGCGTAGGTGAGTACGGCGCTCACCTCCACCGGTGGCACGGTCACGAACGCCAGAAACAGGATCCAGCTCCAGATCTTGCCGACGAGGTCCCCGTGGCTGACATGAGTCATGTGCACCAGGGCGCCGGAGTTCGGAAACATGGTCGAGAGCTCGGCGAAGACGAGAGCCACGAACAGAGTGGCGACCGCGCCGATGATCCAGGAGAAGACGCTCGAGGGGCCGGCCTGCACCGCGGCATGGAGCGCGCCGAAGAGCCACCCCGAGCCGATGATGCTGCCGAGACTCGCGTAAAGGAGCCCAATGACCCCCGCATCGCGTCTGAGTTTCGCCGGACCTGCCATCTCGCACCCCAAAATTATTGCCTGCGCCCCCGCAGGCTCGTTGGGAGCAAGCCTAGGTGACATTCGCCGGAATGTCTAAGGCCGCGTAATAGTTTGACCGGCCATGGAAAGCGGTCTTGGCCCGGTATAATGCGAGGCTGTGTCCAACGCTCAAGCCGAAAGCCCCGAATTGAATGCCCCTGAGACGCGCCTGGTGGCGCCCGCGGCCAAGCCCCGCATCATCCCGCGGGCGGAGCACTCGATCTCCCGCGCCCACATCTCGCCGAATGCGCTGCGGGTGCTTTATCGGCTGAAGGACGGCGGCTTCCATGCCTTCCTGGTCGGGGGCTGCGTGCGCGATTTGTTGCTCGGCATGGAGCCCAAGGACTTCGATGTGGCGACGGACGCCCTGCCCGAGCAGGTCAGGCGGCTCTTTCGCAATTGCCGGCTGGTCGGCCGGCGGTTTCGCCTCGCGCACGTCTTTTTCGGCCAGGAGATCATCGAGGTCGCAACCTTCCGGGCGGCGAGCGCGCCCTCTCAGGGCGAGGAGCCGCTCGCGGATGCCGATCCGGAGGACGGTGAGGCACCGGAGCTCGATGAGACACTCGAGAGGCCCGCGCCCCGTCGCGCGCCCGAGGAGAGCGACGATACCGAGCGCAAGTTCGATGAGACCGGACGCATCCTGCGGGACAACCTCTACGGCACGATCGACGAGGACGTCTGGCGGCGCGATTTCACCGCCAACTCGCTCTACTACAACATCGCGGACTTCTCGATCTGGGACTATGTCGGTGGGGTGGAGGATATCGGCGCACGGCGCCTGCGCCTGATCGGCGATCCGGAGACGCGCTTTCGCGAGGATCCGGTGCGCATGCTGCGCGCGGCCCGCTTCGAGGCGAAACTCGGGTTCGAGATCGACCCCGATACCGCCGAGCCCATCGGACGGCTGCGAGAGCTTCTCGCCGGCGTGCCGCCGGCGCGGCTCTTCGATGAGATGTTGAAGCTCTTTCTGACCGGGCATGGCGCCCGAAGCCTCGAGGTGCTGCGCCAGCGGGGGCTGCTGGCGCAGCTCCTGCCGAGCGTCGATGCCTACCTCGGTGCGCACTCCGGTGGCCTTGTCGAGCAGCTGCTGCTGAAAGGTCTCCGCAACACGGATGAGCGCGCCGCCGCGGGGCGCGCGCTCACCCCGACATTCCTGCTCGCGCTCCTTCTCTACGGGCCGATCGCGCAGAACATCGAGTCGATGCCGCCCGAGAGGTGGCACGAGCTCTCGGCCATCGCCAATGCCTGCGAGCGCGCGGTCCGCCAGGCACAGACCCACCTCGCCATTCCACGGCGATTTTCCCTGGGATTGAGCGAGATGTTCTCGCTCCAGCCGCGCCTCGAGCATCCGATCGGGCGGCGGGCGCTGCGATTGCTCACCCACCCGCGATTTCGCGCGGCCTACGACCTGCTGCTCCTGCGCGCTGAGCTCGGTCTGGCCGCCCCGGAGAGGGCGCAGTGGTGGACTCAGCTCCAGGAGGTTGCGCCCGAGGAGCAGGGACGGATGGCGGATGCGCTCGCCCAGGCTGCGGGGGCGAGGGCACCGCGGCCTCGATC
>JBAUOO010000223.1:0-3080 GCA_049579785.1 Steroidobacteraceae bacterium | reverse complement strand
GGTCATAACTATGGTGCCGGCCTCGAGGCTGCGTCCCCGCTCGGATAGCTTGCCAGCGAGCCAGGCCACGGCGTTTGCGGGGTGTCCCAGCGCCATCGCGCCCCTGCCCTCGGCAATCGGCCTACCGTCCCGTAGCAGGACCACAAGCTCGCCAAGGAGATCCACCTCGCATACCGGAATCCAGCGGCCAGGGAGAACGACCCGAGCGGCAAAGCCGTTGTCCGCGAGAGAGTCCGGATAGGGGCACTTCCAATTGCGTATTTCGGAGGAATCCGATCAGCCGTTTCGGTCGAATCCGATCACCCATTTCGGAGTTTTCGATCACCCTGAGGGAGGGGTCGGCGGCGGCGTGAGCTGAGCCGGGGAGCAGGCATCCTGCTCGGACAGTCCCAACAGACGTTCGAGGAGCGCTGCCGATGCCCCGACCCCGTGCCGCCATGAGGAAGATCCGCGAGGTCCTTCGCCTGGTCCTGGGCGAGGGGCGGAGCCGCCGCCAGGTCGGGGCCGTGGTGGGGCTGCCGTACACGACCGTGACCGACTACGTCGGCCGCGCCCAGCGCGCCGGCGTGGGCTGGCCGCTGCCCGAGGAGATGGACGACACGGCGCTGGAGGCCCGCCTATTCCCATCCCTGACGGTGACGGAGCCACTGCGCCCCCTCCCCGACTGGGGTGAGGTCCACCGCGAGCTTCGACGCAAGGGGGTGACCCTGCAGCTGCTCCACCTCGAGTACAAGGAGCGCCAGCCTGATGGGTACCAATACACCCAGTTCGTCGAGCGGTACCGGCGCTGGGAGCGGCGCATCGACGTGGTCATGCGCCAGCCGCACAAGGCGGGCGAGAAATGCTTCGTCGACTGGGCGGGGCAGACGCTGCCCATCGTCGACGCGGAGACCGGGGCGATCAGCGAGGCGCAGCTCTTCATCGCCGTGATGGGCGGCTCGAGCTTCACCTTCGCCGACGTGTTCCCCTCGCAGGAGATGCCGCACTGGATCAGCGGTCACGTCAAGGCGGTGGAGTACTTCGGGGCCTGCCCCGAGCTCTGGGTGTGCGACAACCTCAAGACCGGCGTCACTCGGCCGAGCCGCTACGAGCCCGACATCCATCGCACCTACGAGGAGTTCGCCGCCCACTACCACGGCGCCGTGCTGCCCACCCGGGTCCGCAAGCCCCGTGACAAGGCGAAGGCCGAGGCCGGCGTGCTCCTCGCCGAGCGCTGGCTGCTCGCCAGTCTGCGCAACATCACCTTCTTCGACTACGCCACGGCACGAGCCGCCATCCGGGAGCGGCTGGACCGGCTCAATGACCGGCCCTTCCAGAAGCTCGACGGCTCGCGGCGCTCTCTCTTCGAGGCGCTGGAGCGGCCGGTGATGCGGCCGCTGCCGGCACAGCGGTTCGAGTACGCGGACTGGAAGGTGGCGACGGTCAACATCGACTACCACATCGAGGTGGAGCGCCACTACTACTCGGTGCCCTACCAGCTGGTGCACGAGCGCTGCGACGTGCGCCTCACGGTCACCGTGGTCGAGGTCTTCCTTCACGGCCGCCGGGTGGCCAGCCACCTGCGCAGCCACGTTCGCGGCGGCTACACCACCGACCCGGCGCACATGCCCGAATCGCACCGCCGTTACCGCGAGTGGACCCCGGGGCGGATCCTCAACTGGGCGGCGGAGACGGGGCCGGCGACGGCCCAGGTGGCCAAGTACATCCTGGATCACCGGCCCCACCCCGAGCAGGGCTTCCGCTCCTGCCTGGGCATCATTCGCCTGGGCCGGCGCTATGGCAGCGACCGGCTGGAGGCCGCCTGCCGACGGGCCCTGGCCATCCAGGCCTACAGCTACCGCAGCGTCGAGTCGATCCTCAAGAACGGGCTCGACGGCCAGCCCATACCGGCAGCCCCACCTCGCCTGCCGGTGCGCCGCCACGACAACCTGCGCGGTCCCGCCTATTACCGCTGACGAGGAGGCCAGCATGCTCACCACCCCGACCCTGGACAAGCTCCGCACCCTCAACCTCACCGGCATGGCCCGCGCCTTGGCCGAGCAGATGGAACGCGCCGACTACCAGGCGCTCAGCTTCGAGGACCGCCTGGGGCTCATGGTTGATCGCGAGGGCCAGGATCGTGACAACCGCCGCCTCGACCGCTATCTCCGGGTCGCCAAGCTGCGCATCGGCGCCTGCGTCGAGGACATCGACTTCCGCCGCTCCCGTGGCCTGGAACGCAGCGTCGTGCTCAGTCTCGCCGAGGCGGAATGGGTGACCGGCCACCGCAACGTGCTCATCGTCGGCGCCACCGGCCTGGGCAAGACGTTCATCGCTTGCGCCCTGGCCAACGCTGCCATCCGCCGCGCCCACACGGCGCTGTACCTGCGCGCGCCGCGGCTCCTCAGCGAGCTGGCGCTGGCACGAGCGGACGGCCGGCTCCCGCGCCTGATGGCGCGCTGGGCCAAGATCGACGTCCTGATCGTCGATGACCTGGCGCTGCGTCCCCTGGCGCCGGAGCAGGCGGCCGACCTGCTCGAGGTCATCGAAGATCGCTACCAACTGCGCTCGACCATCGTCACCAGTCAGCTCCCGGTGAGCGACTGGCATGCCTCTCTGGGTGAGCCGACGATCGCCGATGCGATCCTCGACCGCCTGGTGCACAACGCCCATCGCATCGAGCTCCGTGGCGAGTCCCTCCGCAAGCCGGACGGTCTCGCTGAGGCGGCCGCGCCCCCTGGCCAGCCCGAGGAACGTACCAAGCCTGCCGAGCGCCGGAAGCGGCCCGGAAACCGCGCCGCTGAGACGGCCTGAGACGCCCGATGATGACCGCCCATGACTTCCAGCACCTGCCCGGTCGAGCCGTCGACGCGTCGTCGATCGCCGTGGCAGACTCGCTGAACCACCGCAACTCCATCCCCGAGGAGGTGATGAACCAGGGGTCAGGCTGACCTCGTCGCCGCCGCTCCGACCCTCAAACCCTCAGCTGATCGAAAACTCCGGTCCGGGTGATCGGATTCGCCGGAATACGCACTTCCAATCCCGTATTCGGGAGTCACAGATCTCGAAAGACGCGCTCACCGCGTCTGTCGCGTCCAGGA
>JBAUOO010000222.1:0-3912 GCA_049579785.1 Steroidobacteraceae bacterium | reverse complement strand
GCAGTAAGCCCCTCTCCATTCCGTGCCAGAGGCCGCTACAACTCATCGTCGTAGATGGCTCCCTGACCGAGATCCGTCAGAACGGTGTGCAGCTCAGGCTCGAACCATTGCCGGAAGAGCTCATAGGTGAGCACGGCCACCGTATTTGATGGGGCGGGATGGAGTTGTGGTCACATTTGATGATGGACTGACCACTAGGTCCATCGCTGATCGTGACCGTGCTGCAGGTCTTTGCCGCTCCCGATATCGATATCGTCGTCGGTTCGCACGGCCGCGAAGCGGCGGTGCCGTCTGGCGGGCCCGCAGGCCGGACAGAAGCTCGTGCGGGGAGCGCAGGACGGTTGTGGGCGCCTGATCGGCCTCTGAGGGGCTGGACAGGATCCCCGTCGGGGCCCTTGATCCGTAAGAGCCCCTCGGGGGAGTCTCCGGTTACCAGACCAGGAGACTCCCACAGTGTGCCATTCGCTTCTGAACGATCCCTTCTTTTTCCGTCTTCTCACCCAAATCGACACGGAGCTTGCCGCCGAGACCCGACGAGGCCGCTGTCCCGAGTGCAAAGGTCCTCTGCATATAGCGGACTTTCCTCGAAAACCCCGCGGCTGCCCGGCTGCGGTGCGCGAGGAGTACTCCTCGCGGCTGAGCTTTACCTGCGGGTGGTGCGACAGCCGCTCGACCCCGGCCTCGGTGCGCTTCCTCGGCCGCCGGGTGTACGTCGCGGTGGCGCTGATGCTCATCTCCCCGCCGGGCGGTTGCGCCGCGGGCACGCTCGGGGAGTTCCTTTCGGCGTCTGCGCGCACCCTGGGGCGATGGCGGACGTGGTGGCAGCGGGACTTTCAGCGAACAGTCTTCTGGCGATCGGTCCACGAACGCTTCGTGCCGCAGGTAGCAGCCGAGGCATTGCCGCAAAGTTTGCTCGAACGATTCCACGGACCGACCTGTCATGAGCGGCTGGAACAGCTGTTGCGCTTTCTCTGCCCACTGAGCAGCACTCGGTGATCAAGTAGATCGAGGGCCGCTCCTCAGCGGCCGTCCTCCCGCAGAGGATGCGCTAGCGCAGGCGAGAGCGGGTGCATAGCCTGCTCGCCATCGCAACATTGCGGTGTTGGGAGGCAAAAAGTGAGTTCCGACGACGATCCGCTGCGGCGGGATCGGTGGGCAAGACTGCGCTTTGCGATCCTCGGAGGTTTGCTGGCCGCCCCTCCCGCGCCGGGGGAGCTGCAGGCGGCATTGAACGAGTTGGCCGCAAGAACCTGGCGCCATCCGTTGACCGGACTCGAGGTGCGCTTTGGCGCCTCCACGATCCAGCGCTGGTACTACGCCTGCCGACAGGCGAGTGATCCGGTCGCGGTGCTGCGCAACCAGGTTCGTCGCGACATCGGCTCCTTCCCCAGCGTCTGCGTGGAAGCGGCCGAGGCGCTACGCGCGCTGTATGAGCAGCACCGGTCGTGGAACGTCAAGCTTTTGTGCGACAACCTGCAGGTCGTGTTGGCTGGCGCTGATCCGCCCGTGCCGTGTCCTTCCTACCCCAGCGTTCGACGTTACTTGAAGGCCCATGGCCTGACCCGCAAGCGACCTCAGCGCCGCGGTGTCGATGAGATCCTCGGCCCCAGCACGCCGCCGACCGAGCGCGAGATCAGAAGCTACGAGGTAGCGTACGTCCTGCAGCTGCTTCATCTTGATTTTCACGAGGGCTCACGCAAGATCCTCACCCGCACTGGAGAGCGGATCACACCGCTCCTGGTCGCCTTCATCGACGATCACTCGCGCTTTATGGCCCACGCTCAATGGTACGCGAGCGAGGGCACCGAGCAGCTCGTGCACGGGTTCTGCCAGGCGCTCTCGAAAGTCGGGCTTCCCCGCTCGCTGATGAATGACCGGGGCTCTGCGATGATGTCCGGGGAGTTCACCGCGGGGCTCGCCGCGTTAGGTATCGTGCACGTTCCAACACGACCAAGGTCGCCCCATGTCAACGGGAAGCAAGAAGCTTGGTGGTCACGAATCGAGGGGCGATTATTGCCGATGCTCGAGGGCGAGCCCAACCTTACACTCGATCAGCTCAACCTCGCAACCGTTGCCTGGGTGACCCAGGAATACAATTGCACCCGGCATGAGGAGATCGGCTGCCCGCCGCTCGAGCGGTATTTGGCCGGCTCCAATGTCAGCCGAGAGTGCCCCGGGAGCGAGGCCCTGCGCGTGGCGTTCCGGATCGAGGTCAAGCGCCGTCAACGCCGCTCCGACGGCACGGTCAGACTCGAGAACCAGCGCTTCGAGATCCCCTCCCGTTATCGGCATCTCTCGGACCTGCGCCTACGCTATGCCCGCTGGGACTTGAGCCGCGTGGACCTGATCGATCCGCACTCGGGGGCGGTCCTCTGCCCGGTGTACCCGATCGACAAAGTGGCCAACGCGGAAGGGTTGCGCAGGGTGGTAGAGCCCGTCAGCCACGCACCGAAGCCGCCGGCCAGCGGCATCGCGCCGTTGCTGAAAAAAATGATCGCCGACTACGCCGCCACGGGCCTGCCGCCCGCTAATCTGCCCGAATCCGACACACAGGATGATCCGACATGAACCAGAAGCTCCTGGCCCTCTATGGGCTCAAGTTCTCCCCGTTCTCCCCGGAGGTGCCCACCGAGGCGCTGTATCTGTCGCCGAAGATCGAGAACTTCTGCTGGCGCATCGAGCAGGCGCATCTGCGCGAGGGCGGCTGGGCCCTGATCCATGGCGATGCCGGCTCCGGCAAGAGCGTCGTCCTGCGTGTGCTCGCCGAGCGCCTCGCGCGCTTGGCCGACCTCAACGTCGGCGTCGTGCACCACCCGCAGAGCAATCTCTCGGACTTCTACCGCGAGCTCGGCGACATCTTCGGCGTCTCCATCCGCGTCAGTAACCGCTGGGGCGGCTTCAAGGCGCTGCGCACCCGCTGGCTCGATCACCTGGGCTCAACCACCCGCCGTTCCCTCCTGCTGTGCGACGAGGCGCAGGAAATGAGCCCCCTGGTCCTGAACGAGTTGCGTCTGCTCTCTTCCGCCCGCTTCGACTCCCAGTCACTCCTGTGCATCGTGCTCGCCGGCGACGCTCGGCTCCTCGATAAGCTGCGCCGCGAGGAACTCATCCCGCTGGGATCGCGCATCAGAACGCGTCTGGCCACCGAGGCTGCTACACGCGAGGAACTGCTCGCCTGCCTCGAGCATCTGCTCGCCGCCGCCGGCAACGCCAGTCTCATGACCCGAGAGCTGCGCCAGACCCTCGTCGATCACGCTGCCGGAAACTATCGCATCCTCGTGTCCATGGCTGCCGAACTCCTCATGACCGCCGCGCAGCGCGAGATCACCATCCTCGACGAGAAGCTCTACCTGCAGGTCTTCTCCGCCCCCGAGCGCAGCACCGCGCGGCGGGCCACCGCGGCCCGATAGCCTCACAACAGAGCGCAGCCAATGCCCGACATCACCGAGCCCACCCACGATGTGACCGACCACCCCTGCCTCATCCTGGATCTCCCCGAGCTCTCGGACGAGGCGGCCTGGCAGCTCTCCGAGTTCCTCCAGTCTCTCGCCGAGCACATCGAGGCCCACTACTCGGCTCAGATCTCGCGCGCACACCGGGACCACGAACGCGAGCGCGAGCGGCTCTACCGGGAGCAAGTTCTCCTCGAAGCGCAGCAGCCGCTTCCCCTCACCGACCCCCCTTTCTGACCCGCGTATGCCGCCGCGTCATCGCCACGATCACTCACGCGGAGCACCCATCACCGATCGTGAAAACCAGTCCATCAAATATCGTGGCGCGTCTCACCTGGTGCTCGGAGCGGCGACATCCGCCGACCGCTCCGGCGCCTTCTGGCTGGCAGGCGGTGTGGCGGTGTCCTTCACGGCAGCTGGTCTTTTTCTCGCGACAGTGGGCTTCGCGATCGGTCTCGAC
>JBAUOO010000221.1:0-7830 GCA_049579785.1 Steroidobacteraceae bacterium | reverse complement strand
CCATAAATTGGTACGGCTTGGCGTAGAGCAGATCGATTATCATGTCCCAGAGCAGTTCACACGCGCAGACCTCGAAAACACGCTGAAGCTCGACAATTGATCTATGTTCTTCTTCCGCAAGTCTAAGAACGTTGGCTCGACCCCCCTGTCTGATTTTGTTCGCAATGCATCGGCGAGCAAAAAGAAGAAGGCTTACGTCGTCGCGCTCAAGAAAGCATCTGACGCTCAGAACAAGATTGTCAGACAGGCCGCAGTGCGCAAGGTGCGCACGGCGTAGGCCGCCGTGCGCGGCTGATGCGTGACGGCTACGTCACACTCAAGCCTAGCGTCTGATTGCCGTCCGGCTTTGAGCCCCGACCAGCGGCTTAGAAGACCGCGGATAATCGCTACTACGGCGCCGCTGCGGATCCTCGGCAACGCCCGAGCACGACGCCGATGCGCCCGCCCGCAGTGTCGAGCATCCGCGCGACCTTGCGCAGGTACGCGGATTCCCTCGCCAGCCAATCGGCAGCATCCGCGTATACCTTCGTCGACCGCTCGTTTTCACATACCCGCCGCTCAAGCGCCGCGTCATCCTCCCTGAGCAGCACCGCAGTGAGTCGCACCGCCGCGCCGCGCTTGCGGCCCCATCCGGCATCGAACTTCGCCGCGTTGAGCTTCACGGGCTTGAACCTGCGGCTCGGAACCGGAGCGACCGGCTTGCCGGTGAGCTGGCGGAACTCGCGGTCGGCGATCTTCAGGAGTCGGGAGGGATTGGGGGGACATAAACGATCACCTTGTTGTTGAAGGAGACGGAAAACGGAATCAGCGGCGAGCTCACGGGAGCGGCGGCGGACGTGTGCGCCGCGCCGTGCAAAGCGCCCGAACGACCCCGATAGCGAGGACGAGAAGCGCGACGCCCCAGCCGGCAAATGCGGCGACCAGCGCGCAGATGCCCACGAGCAAAAGGGCCTGCAGGAAGCGGATCACGGTTGCGACCCGCCGGCCTGAAAGGCGCACCACGCGTCTGCCGGGACTGCCGAGTCGGCGATCTCGCGCCAGTGACGACGCTCGGCCGGTGGCAGGCAGTTAAACCACGCCATGCCGGCGCGCTCATCGTCGGCAAGCAGGCGTCCTGGCAGTCGCGGCTCGAGGTCTTCCAGGGCCTGCCTCAGCACCCGCCGGGCGAGATTGACGCTCACAGGCCAGTGAAGTGGACCGGCCTCGCAACCGTTCCCGTTGCGCCAATCGGCCGATGCCCGGCCGAGCAGGTCAAGAGCCTGGCGCACGGCATCGGTGGCCGTGGAATCAGACAGCGGGCGAGCAGCACTTACGGCGGCCATGTTCAGCACCTCTGTTGCGGCGTTTCGGGACGCGGCACGGAGGCGAGAGAAGAGGTGATAGCGCACGGGTTTCAGCACGGGGGTTTTCCCCATGCGTTCCCCACGATAGCCAGAGCGGGAGCGCTTACGCGCTAAGCCAATGATTGTATTGGCGTCCCCGACGGGATTCGAACCCGTGTTACCGCCGTGAAAGGGCGATGTCCTGGGCCTCTAGACGACGGGGACTCGGAGGGCGCGCAAGATTACACGCCCGGGGGCTGCCGGACAAATGCTCCCATCGAGCCAAGCGCTTCAGCCTGCCGACTTGGCCCCGAACGGCGGGCCGCCGTTCGAGCCGGAGCGGCCGATGGGCGAGCCGGACACGGGGCTGGAAGGCAGGCGAGCCAGCAGATCCGTGAGCGTCTCGAGGTCGAGGGGCTTGACCAGATGGGAGTCGAACCCAGCGTCCCGCGAGCGGCGGCGATCGGAGTCCTGCCCCCAGCCGGTAAGCGCGACCAGGGTAATGCGCTGACCCCAGGGCTGCTGGCGGATTCGCTTGGCGACTTCGTAGCCATCGAGGATCGGCATGCCGATATCGAGCAGCACCACCTCGGGACGCTGCCGCTCGGCACATTGCAGGGCCGTGCCACCATTGGTCGCGGTGTAGACCTCGTGTCCGTTGAGCTGTAGCAGCGTCGCCAGACTCTCGAGCGCGTCGTTGTTGTCATCGGCGATCAAGATCCGCCGAGCCATGCGCCCAGCGCTGGCGGCAACGAGCGGGGCGACAACCGAGGTCACATCGGTGCCGGCCGGCGCCTCGGCACTTGCGTCCGCACGCTCGGCTCCCGCGTCCGCATCGGCGTCCTCGCTGAGAACCGGCAGCCGGATCACGAACTCGGCTCCCTTGCCCGGTCCTTCGCTCGCCGCCGAAACGCTGCCGCCATGCATCTGCACCAGTTGCCGCACCAGCGCGAGCCCGATGCCGAGGCCGCCTTGAGTGCGGCCATCGTTGCGATCGAGTTGCGTGAAGAGCTCGAACACGTGCGGCAGCATCTCCGGCCGAATGCCGATCCCGTTGTCACGAACGCAAATTTCGACTTCCGACTGCTTCATCGCCGCGATAAGAGAGATCTTGCCGCCGATATCGGTGTACTTGGCCGCGTTGCCGAGCACGTTGGCGATCGCCTGGGTGAGGCGCGTCGGATCGCCGAAGATCGCCGCCCCGAGTTCGGGCAGTTCGAGCGTGAGCTCATGGCGGCGCTCGTTCAAAAGCGGGTGCACGGTCTCGACCGCGCGCGCGATGAGACCCTCGAGCTCGACGGCCTCGCGGGTCAGATTGATCTTGCCGCGCGTGATACGCGACACATCCAGCAGATCGTCGACGAGCCGCGTGAGACTCGTGAGCTGCCGAGCGATGACGTCCCGCGCCCAGGCGAGCTTCGGGTCGGTGAGCGGCTTCAGGCGCATCAGCTCCACCGCGTTGTGAATCGGCGCGAGCGGGTTGCGCAGCTCGTGGGCGAGCATCGCGAGAAACTCGTCCTTGTGCCGGTCGGCTTCCTTCAGAGCCTGCTCGGCACGGGCGCGCTCGGCGATCTCGCTCTGCAGCGTGCGGTTCGCCGCCTCGAGCTCGGCATTGGCATGTTGCAGGCTCCGGTTGACGATCTCGAGCTCGCGCGTCTTCTCCTCCCGCAGGGCGATGTTGGCCTCGGACAGCAGCGCGTTCGCGCGCGCAAGGCCTTCATTGGCCCGCTGCAGCTCTTTGCGCTTCAGGTACAGCTCGACCAGTACCGACACCTTGCTGCGCAGGATCTGCGGCACGATCGGCACCGAGACATAATCGACCGCTCCGAGCGAGTAGCCCTTCAGACGATCGAGATCATCGAGATGCACGCCGGTGACGAAGATGATGGGTGTCTTCTCGAAGCGCGGATGCTCGTGGATCAGCTTCGCCGCCTCGAACCCATCCATGTCCGGCATGCTGACATCGAGCAGCACCACCGCGAACTCGTGGTTCATCAGCAGCTCGAGCGCCTCGCGCCCGGAGTGCGCGCCGATGAGCTCCGGCCCGAGATGCTCGAGGATCGTGCGATACGCGAGCAGCCGCTGCGGCTGGTCATCCACCAGCAGGATACTGACTTTATCTTCGACTTCGTTCATGGACATTCTTCGACCCCTCGGTGCCGGCGGCCTAGCGACGCAGCCACATCCGCACCAACGACAGGAGCTGATCGCTGTTCACGGGCTTGGCGACGTAGTCCGAGGCGCCCGCTTCGAGACACTTCTCCCGATCGCCCTTCATGGCCTTGGCCGTGAGCGCGATGATGGGCAGCAGCTTGAATTGCGGCTTGTTGCGGATGCGTCGCATCGTCTCGTAGCCGTCCATCTCCGGCATCATGACATCCATCAGCACGAGCGACAGGTCCTCGGATTTCTCCAGCAGATCGATCGCCTCGTGGCCGTTACTCGCGTTGATCACCTGCATGTCGTGCCGCTCGAGGAGACTGTTGAGCGCGAATACGTTACGGATATCGTCATCCACCACCAGAACCTTGCGCCCGCGCAGCGCCTCATCGCTCTCATGGAGCGAGCGGATCATCTGCTGCTTCTCGGCCGGAAGGTCGGCGATCAGCCGGTGCAGGAAGAGCGCCGTCTCATCGAGCAACCGCTCCGGCGAGCGCACGCCCTTGAGCACGATGCTCTTCGCCTGTCGGCGCAGCTCCCCCTCCTCTTCGTGCGTGAGCTCCCGCCCGGTGAAGACCACGATCGGCGTCTCCCGCAGCCTCGCATCCTTCTGCACCTGAGCGAGCAGCTCGAACCCGGAGATATCCGGCAGCGCGAGATCGAGCACCACGCAATCGAAGGTCCGCTCGCGCATCAGAGTGAGTGCCGCTTCGCCGTTCTCGGCGGTGGTGATCTCGATGTCATCGGACCCCAGCAGCTCGGTGATGCTCAGCCGCTCGGCGGCGTTGTCCTCGACCACGAGCAGCCGGCGCGGGCGGGCGGCGATGAAGCTCTTCAGGCGATCGAGCGCCTCCTCCAGTGTTTCGGTGGTGATCGTCTTGGTGACGAAGGAGAACGCGCCTCGCTCGAGACCGTACTGGCGCTCATCCTCCACCGTGAGCAGCTGCACCGGGATGTGGCGCGTCTCCGGATCGCGCTTGAGCTGATTGAGCACCGTCCAGCCGAGCATGTCGGGTAGGAACACATCGAGCGATATCGCCGCCGGCTTGTGTTTGGCGGCGAGCGAGAGTGCCCGCTCGCCGGTGCCCGCGACCAGCACCTTGAAGCCACGGCCGCGCGCGAGATTCACCATGATCCGCGCGTAGTGCGGATCATCCTCGACGATGAGCAGCACCGCATCCTGAGGAGTGATCTCCTCGCGGTCATCCGCGATGTCCTCGACGCGAGCCGCCGCACGCGTCGGCGCCAGCCGGGTCGCGGGCGTCGCCGGCGTCGCCGGCGTCGCGACGGTGACCGCCGCCTTGGGATGGCTCACCACGGCCTGTGACTGCGGCAGATAGAGCGTGAAGGTGCTGCCGGCGCCCGGTGAGCTCGCGAGACGAATCTCCCCACCGAGGAGCTGCGCGAGCTCGCGGCTGATGGCAAGGCCCAGTCCGGTGCCGCCGTACTTGCGCGCCGTGCCGGCGTCCGCCTGCTGGAACGCCTCGAAGATGATCCGCTGCTTCTCGAGCGGGATGCCGATGCCGGTGTCGCTCACCGAGAACTCGATGACCGTGCCGCTCTGATTGAGAGTCGGGTGATCGATGCTCCAGCCGCCGGTGGCGGGAGCCACGTGCAGCCGCACGCCGCCGCGCTCGGTGAACTTGAACGCGTTCGACAGCAGATTCTTCAGGATCTGCAGCAGGCGCTTGGAATCGGTCGTCATGGCTCGTGCGAGCTGCGCGTCGAACTCCAGCGTAAAGGAGAGCCGGCGCGTCTCGGCCTCGTGGCGGAAGCTGCGTTCGATCGTCTCCCTCAGCGTCGAGAACGACAGATCCTCGTACTCGACGGTCACCGTGCCGGACTCGATCTTCGAGAGATCGAGGATGTCGGTGATGAGGTTGAGGAGGTCCGTGCCCGCGGAATGGATGGTGCGTGCGTACTCGACCTGGCGATGGCTGAGATTGCCCTCGCTGTTCTGCGACAGCTGTTGTCCGAGGATGAGAATGCTGTTGAGCGGCGTGCGCAGC
Source organism: Steroidobacteraceae bacterium (assembly GCA_049579785.1). GTDB lineage: Bacteria > Pseudomonadota > Gammaproteobacteria > Steroidobacterales > Steroidobacteraceae > 13-2-20CM-66-19. The sequence goes on along the minus strand of JBAUOO010000221.1, from coordinate 2,339 downwards.
TCGTGCGACATGTTGGCGAGGAACTCGGACTTGTAGCGGGAGGTGAGCGCGAGCTCCGCCGCCTTCTCCTCGAGAGCCTTGCGCGCGAGCTCGATCTCCTGATTCTTGCGCTCGACCTCGACGTTCTGTTCGGCGAGGAGCCGCGCCTTGGTGGCGAGCTCCTCGTTCGTCTGCTGCAGCTCCCGTTGCTGCGTCTGCAGCTCGCCGGCGAGCTGCTGGGACTGCTTCAGCAGCTCTTCGGTGCGCATCGTCGCCTCGATGGTGTTGAGGACCACTCCGATGCTGTCGGTGAGCTGCTCGAGGAAGGCGAGCTGCGACGGGGTGAAGTCATAGAGCGAGGCGAGCTCGAGGACCGCCTTGACCTCGCCCTCGTAGAGCACCGGCAGCACGATGACGCTGCGCGGGCAGGCGGAGATGAGTCCACCACGCACCTCGATCGAGCCCGCCTGAAGATCGGTGATGAGCAGGCGCCGGCGGTCGGCGGCCGCCTGGCCGACGAGCCCCTCGCCGATGGCGAAGAAGCGCGGATCACGCATCTCCTGCGCTCCGTCGGCGTAGCTCGCGAGCTCCTTGAGGCACGAGGCGCCGTTCATGCCCTCCATCACGTACATCACGCCTTGCTGGCCGTTGACGAGCGGCGCCACTTCGGAGAGCAGCAGCCGTCCGACGGTCACGAGATCGCGCTGGCCCTGCAGCATGCGGCTGAACTTCGCGATGTTGGTCTTCAGCCAGTCCTGCTCGGTATTGCGCTCCGTCGTGGCGCGCAGGTTCCCGATCATGGCGTTGATGTTGTCCTTCAGCTCGGAGACTTCCCCGCGTGCATCGACCTGGATCGAGCGGGTGAGGTCGCCCTGCGTCACGGCAGTCGCCACTTCGGCGATGGCGCGCACCTGGGTGGTGAGATTGGCGGCCAGCAGGTTGACGTTGGCGGTGAGGTCCTTCCAGGTGCCGGCGGCGCCAGGCACGTGCGCCTGGCCGCCCAGGCGCCCTTCCACGCCCACCTCGCGCGCCACGCTCGTCACCTGATCGGCGAAGATGGCGAGCGTGTCGGTCATGCTGTTGATCGTATCCGCGAGGGCCGCGACTTCGCCCTTGGATTCCACCGTCAGGCGCTGGCGCAGGTCGCCGTTGGCCACCGCGGTCACCACCTTGACAATGCCGCGCACCTGGTTCGTGAGGTTGTTGGCCATGACGTTGACGTTGTCGGTGAGGTCCTTCCAGGTACCGGCGACCTCCGGCACCACCGCCTGACCGCCGAGCTTGCCTTCGGTGCCCACCTCGCGCGCGAGCCGGGTCACCTCGGCCGCGAAGCTGTTCAACTGATCCACCATCGTGTTGATGGTGTTCTTGAGCTCGAGGATCTCGCCCTGGACGGCCACCGTGATCTTGCGCGAGAGGTCGCCGCGCGCCACGGCGGTGGTCACCTCGGCGATATTGCGCACCTGGGCGGTGAGGTTGCCGGCCATCGAATTGACGTTGTCGGTGAGGTCCTTCCAGGTGCCGGCGACACCGGGCACCACGGCCTGGCCGCTGAGCTTGCCCTCGGTGCCGACCTCGCGCGCCACGCGCGTCACCTCGGCCGCGAAGCTGTTCAACTGGTCCACCATCGTGTTGATGGTTTCCTTCAGCTGCAGGATCTCCCCGCGCACGTCCACCGTGATCTTGCGCGAGAGGTCACCGCGGGCGATGGCGGTCGCGACCTCGGCGATGTTGCGCACCTGGCCGGTGAGATTGCTCGCCATGAAGTTGACGTTGTCGGTGAGGTCCTTCCACACGCCGCTCACGTCCTTCACCTCGGCCTGGCCGCCGAGCTTGCCCTCGGTGCCCACCTCGCGCGCGACGCGCGTCACCTCGGCGGCGAAGCTGTTCAGCTGATCCACCATCGTATTGACGGTGTTCTTGAGCTCGAGGATCTCGCCCTTCACGTCCGCGGTGATCTTGCGCGAGAGGTCGCCGCGGGCGATGGCGGTCGCGACCTCGGCGATGTTGCGCACCTGGCCGGTGAGGTTGCCGGCCATGGAGTTGACGCTGTCGGTGAGGTCCTTCCAGGTGCCGGCGACGCCGGGCACCGCCGCCTGGCCGCCGAGCTTGCCCTCGGTGCCCACCTCGCGCGCCACGCGCGTGACTTCCGAGGCGAAGGAGCGCAGCTGGTCCACCATCGTGTTGATGGCTTCCTTCAGCTGCAGGATCTCACCGCGCACGTCCACCGTGATCTTGCGCGAGAGATCGCCATTGGCGACCGCGACCGTCACCTCGGAGATGTTGCGCACCTGGCCGGTAAGGTTGCCGGCCATGGAGTTGACGCTGTCGGTGAGGTCCTTCCAGGTGCCGGCGACGCC
>JBAUOO010000220.1:0-17651 GCA_049579785.1 Steroidobacteraceae bacterium | reverse complement strand
CTGCTCTCTCAGCAACTGCTGCTGGTCCCCGATCAACGCGTCCAGCAGCGTGCCGCGCCGCCGCGCGTTCCGCCAATCCGACAGCGCGCCCACGAGCTGGCGGCGCACGCTCCAGGTTGCGCCCATCAGCTGCCAGCGCGCATGGCTGGTGGCGATCTGCGCCTGTGAGATCGCCAGCCGCCGCAGCGTCGGTGAGCGCAGCGGCAGCTCGAAGCTGATGCCGTACAGCCATGGGTGAGCGTCATCGAGCGCGTATTCGCTCTGCAGTCCGATGGTCGGATTCGGCATCTCGCCGGCGGTGATCTGGCGCGCCAGAGTCCGCCCGATCTCGGCGCGTGCGACCGCGAGTTGCGGATTGTCGGCCAGTGCCACCGCGAGAAGCTCGGCGCGATTCCACCGCAACGGCGGCCATTGTGACGGAGCCCGCGGCAACAGCTGGCTGACCGCATGCCGCAGTGCCGGCGAGTCGAGGCGCCGGGCGGCGAAAATCCGCGCGCTCTGTTGCGGATGCAGCGGCTGCGGGTGATAGCTCGCGCAGGCGCCGAGTCCCAGCGCGATCAGCGGCGCGGCGACCACAGGCCGCCACGCAGCGCTCGCCAGTCGCAGGGCTGGCCGCGGTAGGGTGCTGATTGCCATCGGCGTCGCTTTTCTAGCACATCCCGGGGCCGGCACGCTCACGTTTGTCGACGCGCAGCGCCTCCAGGGCTGTGGGTGTATCGTTACTGCTCATGGGAATACGCGAAGCTGTGGACAACCCGCATTGACGGCATCCGCTGCCAATGAATCGGCCGACCTCATAACGAAGATGGACGGCCTGCGGGCGCTGCTGCGGCGGCGGGAATTCGCGCCCGCATACGAGGCGGCGTGCGCCCTTCGGGCGCAATATCCCGGCAACCGGGACGTCCTCTATGTTCTTGCCGTCACCTTGCGCTGCCTCGATCGCATTGCGGAAGCACTCGAGGTACTGGAGGAGCTGGAGCACCAACACCCGGGCTTCGGCAGATTGTACGAGGAGCGCGGGCATTGCCACCTCGCGCGCGGGAACCCAGACCCGGCGATCACCGCCTTCTCGAAAGCCCTGACGCTGAACCCCTGGCTGCTTGAGAGCTTGCGGGCCCTGCAGAACCTTTATCGCAGGCACGGACGGCGGCCGCAGGCTGAGGCGGCCGCAAGGTTGTCTCTCGATCTCGAGAAGCTCCCGCGAGAGATCAGGATGGCGCACAGCCTGTTTGCCGACGGGGAGACCCTCGATGCCGAGCGACTGGTACGCGCTTATCTGCAGAACCATGGTGGTGATATCGAAGGCACGCGTCTGCTGGCGCGCATCGTGGTGGCACGCGATGCGACCGATGAGGCCGCGAACCATGAAGCCGAGATTCTCCTCGAGAGCGTGCTGCGGATGGCGCCCGGTCTTCATGCTGCCCGCTACGAGTACGCCGAGGCATTATTCCGGCGGCTCAAGCATCTTCGCGCGCGGGAGGAACTGGAGAAGCTGCTGGCGAGTGATCCCGGAAACCGTGCCTATCGCCTGGCGCATGCAAACGCCTGCGCGGGGCTCGGAGATTACCAACAGGCCCTGCCCGCGTACCAGGAGTTGCTGAGCCAGGCGCCCGAGGTCACGGAGCTGCATCTGGCCGTTGGCTTCGCGCTCAAGACCATAGGCAGAACCGCCGAGGCAATCCAATGCTATCGCGCTGCGGCGGCCCTCCGCCCGACTGGCGGCAGCGCTTATTGGAACCTCGCCAATCTGAAAACCTACCGCTTCGAGGATGCCGAGCTCGAGCAGATGATCCGTTGCGAGGCGGATGCCCAAACCAGCGTCGTGGATCGCTACCAGCTGTGCTTCGCTCTCGGCAAGGCGCTCGAGGATCGGGGCGAATACGAGAAATCGTTTCGGTACTACGAGCGAGGCAACAAGCTGAAGAAGCGGGAACTTCACCATGACCCCGCGAGCTTCGAGACCTATGCGCGGCTGCAGATCGCCACCTGTACCCGGGAATTCTTTGCGGCTCGCCAAGGCTGGGGATATCCGGATGCGGCTCCCATCTTCATCGTGGGACTACCCCGCGCCGGCTCTACTCTGATCGAGCAGATTCTTGCCTCTCATTCCCGCGTGGACGGCACGATGGAGCTGCCGAATGTCGTGCAGCTCGTGGGTGATCTTCACTACCGGGCCCGGCTGGGCAACGGCCCGGGTTATCCAGCCGTGCTCACGCAGCTCACCCGCGAAGACTGCGCGCGGCTCGGGGAAAGGTACATCCGGGATACACGCGTGCACCGTCACGGCAGGCCCTTCTTCACCGACAAGTGGCCGAACAACTTTCGCGACCTGGGCTTCATTCATCTCATTCTGCCCAATGCCAGGATCATCGATGCGCGCAGAGAGGCGATGGCCTGCTGTTTCAGCAACTTCAAACAGCTCTTCTCGGCGAATGACGGGCCGCGGTTCATCTACAGCTTCGAGGAACTCGCACGGTTCTACCGCATGTATCTACAGCTCATGCTCCATTGGGATACCGTGCTGGCGGGGAAGATCCTGCGCGTCCAGCACGAGGATCTGGTCACGGATTTCCCGGCGAACGTGCACCGTATTCTGGAATTCTGCAGCCTGCAGCCGGAGCCCGCCTGTTTCGAGTTCTACAAAACCGAACGCGCCATCATCAGCTCGAGCTCCGAGCAGGTGCGTCAGCCCGTCACTCGCGCCGGACTCGATCAGTGGCACCACTTCGAGCCATGGCTCGGCCCTTTGAAAGAGGCTCTCGGGGTGAGCTAGCGTGCGGCCAGCGCCCGCACCTGCGCCGTGGTCGCACGGCTGCCGTCGTGGCTCCAGCCCGGCGGGCCGAAGAAGTACGCGCAGCGCTGCAACCCGGTCAGATCCCGGCGAAGAACATCACGCGCGATGGCGTAATACTCGTGCAGCGCGATCCGCAGGGGATTGAACGACCCCAGGTTGTGCACGATTCCGTACCGCGGCGGATCGTCTCTGCGCTCGGCGACGAACGAGCCGAACAACCGGTCCCAGATCATGAATACTCCGGCGTAGTTCGCATCGAGATAGCGCGGATTGCTCGAATGATGCACACGATGGTGCGAGGGCGTATTGAGGAGCCACTCGAACCAGTGCGGCATCCGATCGACGCTCTCGGTGTGGATCCAGAACTGATAAAGCAGGTTGAGCGTGAACGCGAGCGCGACGAGCGCCGGATTGAAGCCGATGAAGGCGAGGGGCATGCCGAGCAAGGTCAAGCCGCTGAACTGCGAGGTCCAGCTCTGACGCAGGTTCGTCGACAGGTTGAAGTGTTGACTCGAGTGATGCACGACGTGCGACGCCCAGAACCAGCGTGAGCGATGACTGATCCGATGCCACCAATAGTAGCGGCAGTCCTCGAGCACGAACGCGATCGAGAACGACCACCATGTGAAGGGAATGTCGTACAGGCGGTGCTGGTACGCATACAACACGCCGCCGAAGTACATCCACCCGAGCGTGCCCCAGAAGAAGACGCTGCCGACGCTGACCGCGACGTTCGCGAACGTGTCCCGCGGATCGTAATCGGCCTTGAGTCGGCCATTGGAAGCGAGCGCGGCCTCGAGCGGAATCAGCAGCAGCAGGAGAAGCTGTGCGACCAGCGCGATGTCGATGTAAATGGGGTCAGGCATGATGCGCCTTCCGTCCGCGCGCCGAGGCGACCGCTACGCGCATCGCGACGAGCCGCTCGATCCAGCGCTGGCAGCTCTGCGGATCGGAGAGCTCGACCCGCGTCCTCGGCCAGCCGAAGTCCGCGAAATGAACGCAGATCGTACGATCGCCGGCCCGATCGATGCGAAGGATCTCCGTCGGTTGCAACACACGAACGTTCCAACGCCGACCGCATCGCTCGACGAGCCCCATGGTGCCGTCCGTCAGCTCGAGGAGCGCCGCCCGGCCGTCGGCCGCCAGGCTCACGCGGCCGCTCGCCCGCGGGTAGCGGATGCGGTAGCGCTCGAGTGCCTGCTCCGGCCCGGTCAGGCGCTCCGTGTCGGCTTCGCGCTTGCGGTACAGCACGCCGAACAGCACGACCCCGAGTGCGATGTTGGCGAGGATCGAGATCGTCAGCGTATACACCCGGCTTTTGTAGCATAGGATCCCTCCGGGGAGAAGGCGCCCGCGTAAGTTGCTGATATCTACGGAGCTCCGGCGTCGGGAGCGGTGAGCGTCGGACCTCGATGACCCACGGCTCTCACGACCGAGGAACGGAAGCGATCGAGATAGATGTACACGACCGGCGTCGTGTAGAGCGTCAGGATCTGACTGATGAAGAGGCCGCCCACGATCGCGATGCCGAGCGGGCGTCGCATCTCCGCACCCTGACCAGTCATGATGGCAAGCGGCAGCGCTCCGAGCATCGCCGCCACGGTCGTCATCATGATGGGGCGGAAGCGCAGCAGGCATGCGGCGTGGATCGCCTCCGCCGCGCTCTCGTCGCGCTCCCGCTGTGTCTCGAGCGCCACGTCCACCATCATGATGGCGTTCTTCAGCACGATGCCGATCAGAAGAATGACGGCGATCAGCGCGATGAGCGTGAACTGCTCGCCGAAAAGCAGCAGCGCCAGCACCGCACCGATACCGCTCGAGGGAAGCGTCGACAGAATCGTGATGGGCTGAGTGAGGCTCTCGTAGAGGATTCCGAGCACGATGTAGACGGCGACCAGCGAGCCGAGGATGAGCAGCGGCTCTTCTATCACGGTCTGCTGGAAGACCTTCGCGGTCCCGGCGAAACCCCCGTGGACCGAGATCGGCACGTGCAGCTCCCGCATGGTTCGGCCGATGGCGGTCAGCGCCGTGTCGAGCGTCTCCCCCTCCGGTAGGTTGAACGAGATGGTGGTCGCGACGAAGGGACCTTGGTGATTCACCGCGAGCGGTGTGAGCCCGGGCCCGTAGTGACTGAAGGCCGAGAGCGGGATCATGGGCTCTTGAGCGGTGCTCAACGCGGTCCCGGTCGAGGCGGGGCCGCTGCTGTTGGTGAGCTGGTTGAGGCGGTAATTCTCGGCGGCGCTGCTCGTGCCCGTGATAGGGTTCGACGTCGAGCTCACGCCCGTTCCCGAGCCGAAGATCTGAAACGCGCCCGCGGAGGCGGCGCTCGATGCGGTACCGCTCAGGGCGCCTCCGGAGGTGCTCACATAGATATCGTCGAGCGCCTGCGGGCTCTGCCAGAACTTCGGCTCCACCTCCATCACGACGTGGTACTGATTCATGTCCTTGTATATCGTCGAAACCGGCCGCTGGCCGAAGGCGTCATAGAGCGTGTTGTCGATAGCCGTCATATCGACACCGAGACGCGCCGCCGTCGCGCGATCGATGTGCAATCTCACATCGAGGCCGCTCTCCTGCCGATCGGAGCTGACATCGCGCAATGCCGGGTTCTTCTTGAGCGCCCGGGTGATCTTCGGCGCCCAGCTGTCGAGCGCACGCAGATCGTCCGACAGCAGGGTGTACTGGTATTGCGCGCCGGCCTGGCGGCCGCCGAAACCGATGATCTGCATGGATCTAACGAAAAGGCGTGCTCCCGTGACGCCGGAGAGCTCGCGCCGCAGGCGCGCGATCACCGCATCGTCGGTCATCTTGCGTACCGACAGAGGCTTCAGTTGCGAAAACAGGAATCCACTGTTGGTCGTGTCACCCCCGCCCGTGAAGGCGACCACGTGCTCGACCGCCGGATCGTGACGTACGATGGTCACGATTTTCTGCATCTTGCTGCGCATCGCCTGGAAGGAGATGCTCTGATCCGCGTGCACGAAGCCGACGAGACTGCCGAGGCTCTGCTGCGGGAAGAAGCCCTTCGGCACGATGGCGAACAGGTAGAAATTGAGCCCGACGATCACGAGCAGGACGAGCATCACCAGCCGCCGATGCCGGATCGCGGTATGCAGCGTCCTATCGTAGAAATTCCGCAAGGCATCGAAGCCGCGCTCGACCGCATGGAAGAAGCGGCCGAGATGGGCCGGCGGCTTGAGGATCCGCCCGCAGAGCATCGGGGTGGTGGTAAGCGAGATTACGAGTGAGAGCGCAACGGTCACCGCCAGCGTCATCGCGAACTCGCGCAGCACCCGCCCGACGAGTCCGCCCATCAGGAGAATCGGGATGAACACCGCAATGAGCGCGCTGCTCATCGCCAGTACCGTGAACCCGACCTCCTTCGCTCCCTGCAGCGCCGCCTGCGGGCGCGGCATGCCTGCCTCCATGTGGCGCGAGATGTTCTCGATGACGACGATCGCATCATCGACCACGAAGCCGGTGGACACCGTCAGGGCCATGAGCGAGAGGATGTTCAGGCTGAAGCCGAGGAGATAGATGACCGCCAAGGTGCCCGCCAGGGAGAGCGGCACCGCCACTGCCGGCACGAGCGCGGCGCGCGGATTGCGCAGCATGATCACCACGACCATCACGACCAGCAGGCTAGCCAACAGCAGGGTGATCTCGACGTCGCGCACCGAGGTGCGGATGGCAGCCGTCAGGTCGTTGGTGAGCGTGAGCGTGATTCCGGCCGGTATCGAAGCGCGGATCTGCGGCAGCACCGCCTTGATGCGATCGACCGTATCGATGACGTTGGCGCCCGGCAGCTTGTGGACGATCATCAGCACGGCCGGGTGGCCGTCGGCGACCCCGAGGCTGCGGATGTCCTCGACCCCATCACTTACTTTCGCCACGTCGCCGAGATGCACCGCGGCACCGTTGCGGTAGGCGATGATGAGCGAACGATACTGCTCAGGGGTCGTTGCCGTATCGTTGACGTAGATCTGATAGCGCCGCTCGGGCCCGTCGATCGCGCCCTTGGGCGCATTCGCGTTGGCGGCGGCGATCGCGGCCCGAACATCCTCGAGGCCAATGCCATACTTGAAGAGCGCCAGCGGGCTCAAGTCGACGCGAACCGCCGGCAGCGAGCTGCCGCCGACGTCGATTTCTCCGACGCCTTCGATCTGCAGCAGCTTCTGCTGAATGATGGTGGAGGCGGCGTCATAGATCTGTCCCATCCTCAGGGTGTTGGAGGTCAGCGCGAGAATGAGGATCGGCTCATCGGCGGGATTGAAGCTTTGATAGGTCGGATTGCCGCGCAGCGCGGCGGGAAGGTCCTGCCGCGCGGCATCGATGGCCGCCTCGACATCGCTCTCGGCGCCATGAATGTTCCGATCGAGATCGAAGAGGAGAACGATGCGGCACCCGCCGACGGAGCTCTCCGAGGTCATCTCTTCGACGCCGGCGATCGCGCTCAAATGTCGCTCGAGAGGTGTCGTCACGCTGGTCGCGACGGTCTCCGGGCTTGCGCCGGGCAGCTGCGCCTCGACGACGACGGCCGGTACCTCGATATCCGGCAGGGAGGCGACGGGCAGCACGAAGTAGGCCATGATGCCGGTGAGCAACAGCCCGCAGGAGAGCAGCGTCGTCGCGACGGGCCGGGTGATGAACGGTCGCGAGATGTTCACGGTCGAGTTGTCATTGCTTTTTCGCAGGCCCGGTGAACCCCGCCCCCCTGTCCCTATTCCAGGCAGACTGGGTGCTTCTGCAGAAGTTCCAGGCGGGCACGCATGCCGGTCATTGCCGCTCGCCGGCGCCTTCAGCGCCGCGAGCCGGGCTCGAGGACGTGTCGCGCCGCTTCTCGACGCTCGAGATCAACGGGTCGGTTTGCCCCCGCATGGGGTCCAACGTAAGCTGCGGCTCTGCTTCGGTCCGAGGTCTGGCGCGCTGGGCGCTGTCTCGATGCCGATGCTGGCGTCGGTGTCGTTGCCGGCGTCATTGTCGTTGTCGTCGCGCATTGCTGCAACTTCCCGCGGCCTGCCGTGTTTTCCCGGTGGCTGCCCGGGCGGAGAATTTCCATGCGCAAATCGATTGCAGGTCTGATTGCACTCACGCTGCTCGCGCTCGCAGGGGTTGCCAGCGCGGAGCCCTGCCGTTATAGCGCGCCGCGCAATGTGGACCTCGATGCCGCAACCCTGAAATCGCTGCTGCTGAATCTCGGTCCGACCGACGCGCACGTGCGCGGCGTGCCCGGCCTGTCGCAGGTCGAAGTACGCGGCACCGCCTGTGCCTCGAATCCGGACTGGCTGCGGGATCTGCGGATCGACAGCTCCCGCAGCGGCGAAGAGGCGACGGTGACGGTGCGGACCGGATACCATGGAATGACTTTCGGCCTGTTCGGTCTTTCGCGCTACGCTTACATGAAACTGTCGGTGAGCGTGCCTCCTCGGCTTGCTGTAGCCATCGACAGCGGGTCCGGCGACGTCGTGGCCGAGGCGCTGGGATCGCTCGACTTCCATTCCGGCTCGGGCGATCTCAAGGCGAGTGACATCTCGGGCCCGTTGGCTCTGCAGCTTGGCTCGGGAGATGTCGATGCGCGGCGCGTCGGCAGCGTACAGTTGCGCAGCACCGGTTCCGGCGATGTGACGGTGAGTGAAGTGCACGGGGATGTGCACGCGGACCGTGCCGGATCCGGAGACCTGCATTTCGGCGATGTCGAGGGTAGTGTGTGGGTCGGGTCCATCGGCTCGGGGGATCTGCACCTCGAGAGCATCAGCCGCAATGTCGACGTGGACCGCATCGGCTCAGGTGACGTCGTGGTCGATGATGTGGGCGGGGACCTGACTGTCGGTGCGGCCGATAGCGGCGATGTCAGCTATCACGGCGTCAGGGGAGCCGTGCACGTGCCGAAGGATGACTGAGGGTATTACACCACGGATACCATCAGCTCATTTGCCGTTGGATGGCTTCCTCTCGTTCGCCAGTCGCCGCCGCCCGGGGCGGCGTGATCTGCCCCTGGTTTTGACCGGCCCTTGCACCGCGAGCTCGCTGAAGACGCGGTCTCGGCCCGCCATCGATGGGAGTGCCTCCTTCAACTTTTCCAAATCGAAAAAATCAGACAGCTGCAGGTGCCCTGGGGCGGGGTAGATCACACCGGCAAAGGCGGCCGACCATTTCATATTGGGGTCCATTCCGAGATCCTTCGCGGCCTCGAGAACCTCCGCGTCCGAGGCATCGATCAGCTCTTGCGCAAAGGCATCCAGGATGCGTGTCAACGCCCGCTGCGACGGGTCCTTCGTTACTTTCGTTCGCATGTCAATCCTTCCCGGAGCAAGGCGCGACGTATGCGCTTTCGTGCCGAGTCGTAATCGGTCTTGGTGAGGCCCGTCGCGCGACGGATTTCTTCGGCGGACCGGCCCTCTGCGAGACCTTCAATGATCGTCGTCGCGGTCGGATCGTCGGCGAAGAGCTCCCGGATGGCGCTGAGCTCCTGTCGTGCGCTGAGTACGCGCTCCGCTCCCGGCGTTGGATCGGACAGAGCGAGCGAGGCATCGCGCTCATGATCGATCCGGAGCGTGGCATCGCCCCCGGACTCGCGGCGGGCACGACGCCAGTGCTCCGCTCTCAGGCTCCGCAGCACGCCGGCCACGAACGCCACCATCGGCACGCCTTGGGGACGGTGGCGCGATCCGACGATGACGCGCGTGAGCGCCTCCTGCAGCAGATCCTCCCAGGTGACCTCGGGTGGTAAGCCACGGGCGTACACCCGAGCGATGGCCTTCAGGCGCAGCAGGTCCATCCGGCTGAGCAGATTGAGAGCAAGCGCCGTTTGCGATGGCCTGAGGATCCGGTGGTCGACGAGCGGGGGTAACTGGCGCATTTGGCGGGTCCTCAAAGACTATGCGCACCCGCACGTGCCTCGCGGACATCGCAGGCGGAATAATCAGTGAATCAGCCCCTTCAGCACGCCCTTCAGCTTGCTCTCGATTTCCCCCTTGTGCTTCTGGAGTTGCTGTTGTGCCAGCGACTTGACGAGGGCTTGCGTGTCCGGACGCACGCTCGGGTTCGTCATGGTTCCGCTGATGAGCAGCGGGATGCTCGCCAGAGCGCCTGCCGAGGGTCCCTTGAGTATCGCGGCGCTCACACGATAATCGACGGCGCCGGTGACGAGATTGGTCGTGCCCTGCCCGGTCACGCGCAGGTCGCCCGAGGCGATGTCCAGGTCCTTCGTGGTCGCGACGCCGTTGGCCAGATCGGCGGACGCCTTGAAGGCATCGAACCGGGTGCTCTTGCCCACCTGTCCCGTCGGCAAAGAATGCTTCTGTGCGAGCGCAACCGCGCCGTTGATTGCGGACCAAAGGTCGAGGCCGTCGATGGCGCCGTTCGTGAGGGTCGCCGCGGCGTGCCCATCGAGCGATCTCGTCATGGCGGCGGTGGTGTTTCCGGTCGCCGTGACATTCATCTTGACATCGCCGCGGCCGGAGACGCGATTGAACTTCGCGAAATCCACGAGCAACGGTTGAACCGCGATGCCCGCGAGGTTTTCATCGAGATGCAGCACCGGGACAGCGCCGTGGGCGTCGAGGGTCACGGTACCGGTGGAAGTGCCGCCGTAGAGCTCGGCCCTCGCGGGAGCGATGTGCAGTACGCCCTCGTCGGCGTTCAGGCCGACCTCGATCTGTGAGAGCTTCACGCCATGGATCGTCGCGCTGCCGATTGCGAGCTTGCCGTTGAGCTGCAGCGTCTTCAGCGCGCTCGTGGGCAGCTCGGTGGGCGGCGCATTCGCCGCGGCTGGAGGAGCCGGCGGAGGCGGTTTGATCGCCGGTGATGTCTTGGGCGTGGCGCCGAGATAACGGTCAAGGTCGATGTGATCCATCGACAGATCGAAGTTCACCGCCCCCGTGGTCAGGTTGGTCACGGCGGCGTTACCGCGTAGCGCCGAGCCGTCGATCCGCGCATCGAGGTCCGAGAGGTTCGCCGCGGTGGCGCTGTCCTGATAGCTGACGCGACTGTTTTTGATCACCACGCCGCCGATTCCGCCCAGCGCCACCTCGCTGCCGGCGGATGGCTGCGACGTGGAGGCGGCCGTCTTTGCGGCCGGCATTGCCCAGTTTCCCTTGCCCTGCGGGGTCTTCAGGAGCCGCAAATCGAGCCCGTCGATCTCGATCCGCCCGACCTCGAGCCGGTGGTGCAGGAGAGGAAGCACGTGCACCCTGAGGGACACTCGCTTCAAGGAGGCGAACGGCTGGGACGAGGTGAATCCCGGCGGATTGCCGAGGCTCGCGGGCCCGAGCTCCAGGGCGATCGAGGGGAAGATCGCCAGGTGGATGTTGCCCGTGAAGGAAAGATCCCGGCCGGTCGAGCTCCTGACCGCCGCTTCGATGCGCCCCTTGTAGTCGTTGGGATTGACGGTAAGCCAGAGCGCGATCACCGCGGCGATCAGCAGCGCGACGATGCAGCCGATGATGATGCCGATGATCTTCAGGGCTCGCATGGCATGCACCTCGCCGGAAGTTGGGTGGCGATTCTAGCGCTTGCTCGGTGCCGTGTAGTGCACGGCTGTAACCTTTTACCGCCGGCGGTGTTCTTGAGTCGTAACAAAGGAGAACATCATGAACGCCATCCAGAAAGCCACTGTCGCCACCAGCGCCCTTGCCATCACTCTCGTGGGCGCCGCTCTCGTCACCGCACCGCTGGCTTTCGCCCGGTCGCAGCCGCTCGCGGCACATCATGGCTGCACGACTTCGAGCCTGCAGCTCACCGTCTCCGGACACCTCGACTGCTACGGTGTCAAGGGCGAGACGGGGTTGGTTGCGCTCAACCGCCGGTAATCGACCCCCGGGGCATGCGCCGCGCGAGGAGCCGGCGCATGCCGAGCCGCTCTCGCGATCGAGCTCACTCATTGCCGTTGCGCACCCTCCGGCATCGGAAATCGCGCCCGGCGGGCCGGTCCATCTGCGATCCGGCCATTGCAGTTCCAGCGACCTCTCTCGGGCTTCGTCCCTCGCGGGCGCGCTGCCATCGGCGTTCGACCCCCACGCGCGCATCAAATCACTGCAACTTTCGCCGCCGCACGGTGTTCTGGAGGCACCACAGAGGAGAAAACATCATGAACCGCATCCAGAAAGCCGCATTCGCCGCCATCGCCCTCACGATCACCCTCGTCGGTGCCACGCTCACCACCGCGCCGCTCGCACTTGCCGATTCGCAGCAGGTGGTTGCGCGCGCCCACCACTGGGGCTCGGTCGAGCTGCACCGGCTCGCCTCCATCCGCCAGGCCGTTGCGCCAACGCGGATGGGCTGATGATGACTCGCCGCCGCGTGGGTGAGGCGGTCGGCGGGCCTCGGGATCAGAGCAGCCGTTGCCCTGATGCAGTCGCCGCCTTCAGCCTCGCCTCGCCCTGCCGCGCCTCGCTCTCGAGCTTGCTCACCGCAGCCAGCTGCGCCGGGTCGGGCGGCTCGTAGTCGAGGCCGATATCCGACTGCAGGTAGGCGAGACGGCTGCGCAGGAGCATCTCGTGCATCACATCGCCCTCGCTCGAGCGAACATGGCGATACACCACCGCCTCGATCGCCTGGTCGAGAGCCGCGAGCGCCGGTGCCACCGCGGACGCCTTCACCTTGTGTGCGGCGACGGCCCGTGCAAGCTGTTGGCGAACCTTGATCGCCGCATTGATCGTCCGGTCGAGCACCTCGATTGCGTGGTGCAACTCGAGTTGCAGCGAAAAATGTTGTTTCAGCGCGTCGGCTGTCGTGTGCAGCCGCGGATCGAGAGCGACCTGGAGCGTCTGCCGGTACGTCCGATCGCCATAATGAAGCACGACGGCGTAGCTGCCGGGGATGACGAGCGGGCCGCGCGCGTCGGCTGTCTGGCCGTCGGTCTCCTCCGGCGGCTCGAACCCGATCACGTCGGTCGCATCCGCATAGCGCAGATCCCACTGAAAGCGGTTCATTCCCGGGGAAACTGAAGTCAGCTTCTCCTCGGACCGGCGCTTCTCCTGCGATGGCAGCAGGTTGTCCTTCACGGTCGGCGGCAGCTTCTTGCTCTTCTTCTTCAGGTGCAGCGCGAATTGCCTGACCACGTGACCCTCGTCATCGAGAAACTCGAGACTCGCTGCCGTCTTGCCGTCGTAGCCGGCCGGCAGATGGAAGAACACCGTTGCCCCGAAGGGCGGGTTGGTGCCGACGGGCCCCCGACGCTGCGCGTACGGGCTCGAGCCGTAGGCGTCCGTCAGCCATGCGGGCTGTGGCGCATACAGCTCGCTCGAATCCGCAACCGGCAGTCCCTCATGAGAGAGTTGCTCGAGGAGCGCGAGGTTGTCGAGGATCCAGAAGGAGCGGCCGTGCGTCGCGGCGACCACATCGCCCTCGCGCGTATCGATCGCGAGATCCCGTACCTCGGCGTGCGGCAGGTTGACACCGAGCCCTTGCCAGTGCGCGCCGCCGTCGAAGCTCGCATACACGGTGTTCGCGGTACCGAGGAAGAGCAGCAACGGGTCGTCGGGGTCCTGCCTCACCACGAAAACGGATTCATCCTCCGGCAGGCCGTTCGTCAGTACCGACCAATGCCGACCGAAGTCCGTGGTCTTAAACACGTACGGCCGGTAGTCATCCCACATGTAGCGCGAGGCGGTCAGATAGGCCGTCCCGGCGGCGACATGCGAAGGCTCGATGGAGGAAATCTGCGCCCAATTCGTCAGCTGCGGCGGCGTCACCGCTTGCCAATTCCCCCCTGCATCCGTGCTCACATGCACGAGCCCATCCTGCGAGCCCGCCCAGATCACGCGCGGGTCGACCCTCGATACCGCGAGCGCGGAGATGTCCGGGAATACTTCCGCGGCCGTCTGGTCCAGGTCCACCGGTCCGCCGCTCGGCTGCTCGGTGGCCGGATCGTTGCGCGTCAGATCCGGGCTGATGATCTTCCACGTACGTCCGCCGTCCTGACTGGTCATGACGTATTGCGAGGCGAGGAAGAGCTCGTTCGGATCGTCGGGCGAGAAGAAGATCGGATGCGTCCAGGCGAAGCGGTACTTCATCTCCGCCGAGGACACGCCGTCGAGATAGATGGCATCCGGGCTCACGTCCTCGCGCGCGCCCGTCACCCGGTTGTAACGCTGCATCAGCGTGTAGTAATCGCTCCCATACGTGGCGTCGGCGTCATGCGGGTCCGGTGCGATGAACGTGCTTTCCCCGAGCGCAACCGAATGCCATGCGCCGGTCGGGATCGCCCCGTCCGGCATCGCGCTCGGGCCCTCGAACGAGCCTTCGTCCTGCTGCGCGCCGTAGACGTTGAACGGGAATTGATGATCGAGCGCCACATGATAGAACTGACCGGTCGGCTGATTGTGATCGCTGCTCCAGGTCTTGCCGCCATCGGTCGATATGGTCGCCCCGCCGTCGGTCCCGGCGAGCAGAACCTTGGGGTCGTTGGGATTTATCCAGACGATGTGATCGTCGCCGTGCGGCAGGTGCAGGAGCGAGAACGCCTTGCCGCCGTCGTGCGAGACCCACGTCCCGTCGACGTTCGGGACATAGACCGTTTGCGGATTCGTCGGATCGACATAGATGCAGGTGTAATAGAACCCCCGTTGGCGCAGGCTCCAGTTGCTGTTGACTTGCCGCCAGGTGGCGCCACCGTCGTCCGATCGGAAGACACCACCGGCCTTCGCCTGCACGATCGCGTAGACCACGTTCGGGTCGCTCGCCGCAACATCAACCCCGATTCGGCCGAGCACGCCGCGCGGCAAACCCGGGTTGCGCGTGAGGTTCGCCCAGTGCGCGCCGCCGTCGGTGCTCTTGTAGATGCCGCTGCCGGGTCCGCCGTCATCGAGCGACCAGGGGGTGCGCTGCGCCTGCCACATGGCCGCATACAAAACGTTGGAGTCGCGAGGGTCCATCGCGAGGCCGATGGCACCGGTCCTGTCATCGACGAACAGCACCTTCTGCCAGGTTTTGCCGCCGTCGGTGGACTTGAAGACGCCCCGGTCCGGGTTCGGCGCGAATACGTGCCCCATCGATGCCGCGTAAACGACGTCGGGGTCGCGTGGGTCGATGCGGATCGCGCTGATCGTGCGCGTAGCGCCGAGTCCGGCGTATTTCCAGGTCTTGCCGGCATCGACGGACTTGAATACGCCGTCCCCGGTGATCATGTCGTTGCGGATATCGGTCTCGCCCGTGCCGACGTAGAGGATTTTGGCGTTCGATGGCGCGACCGCAATGGCGCCGATGCTATCGCTCGCCGACGGTAACTTGCCATCGGTGATGTTCTGCCAGCGGACCCCGTAATCGGTGCTCTTCCAGATGCCCCCGTCGACACCTCCCATGTAAAAGAGGTTGCGCTCGCTCGGGACGCCCGCAACGGCGACCACGCGGCCGCCGATGTTCGGTCCGATGCTGCGCCAGAGGAGCTTGCCGTCGAGGAACCGCTGTGGCGTCGCGGCGTGGGCGGCGACTGCGATGAGGCCCAGCGCGGCAAGCGCTGTAATCGTGCCTGGCGCGGCAAGCGCTGCGATCGGGGATTTGCCGCGGATGAGCCGCGTGGAAGCAACTACGTTCATCACTCGGGATTCTCTTTCATTCGCGTCCTTACGGACGCGCAAGGTATGATCAAACGAGCTTATCGAACTCGATTACACGCTGCAATTTGCCCGCCCGCCGCGGTGCGCGACGAACGGAACGAAAATCGCGACGAGGCGCGCCCGCCTCAGCGAGCCCGCAGATGCCCCAATCCCCAGACGTATGCCGCGACCGCGGCGAGCTGTCTTTTCGAGAGCTGTGCGCCGCCCATTGCCGATCGTGATCCCGTCCGCGTTTCGAATGCCGGTGGCGAAGCGGGCCGCGGGCGAGAACTTCTGCTGCAATTTCCTCGCGTCGTAGCGCCAGATGCCACCTCGCGTCGCGAGCTCGGGGCAAGGATAGCGCCGCCACCATGTGGCGGACATGGCCGAGGCCGTCGGCGAAGATACTCGCACAGAATCCAGGCGGAAGGCTGAGTCCGGCGTCGTCGGCGCATCCGCGGGTGTTCCTTGCGCCCTGGGCATGCGCGGTTCGCGGACCCGCCGACGGGAGAAAAGCGGCCGCTGCGGTCCATAGGAATCCGCAAAGCGTCTGTGCAGTTCGCATCGTTCTCACCCGGGTGTGCAGAGCTGTCAGGGTATCTTAACTCCGAGACGGCCCAACCAGGCGCACACGGCATCGAAGGCTTCCTCTCGTACGTCCGATTCCTTGCGGGCGCTGCGAGCCGGAACGTGAAAGGAATGATCGGCATCCTGCAGCACGTGCAGCCGGGTGCGCGCCCCCAAGCGCTCGAGGACCGGTCGGAGGAGGCTCAAGTCGGCGAGCGCGTCATGACTTCCTTGAATGAATAGCAGGGGGACGCTGATCTTCTGAAGGTGCGCGGCCCGGTCCGTAGCGGGTTGACCGGCAGGATGCAGTGGGAAGGCCAGAAGCACCAGGCCGCTAACCCCCGCGAGCGGAGCTTGTGCCTGCGCCTGAGAGGTCATACGAGCGCCGAATGAGCGGCCGCCGGCAAACAGCGGCAGATCCGGCGCGAGCCGCGCGGCAGCGGCGACGGCGGCGCGAACGGTCGCATGACAAAGTGCCGGCGGGTCGGGTCGTCGGCTCTTTCGCTCCATGTAGGGGAACTGATAACGCATGGTGGCGATGCCCCGTTGCGCGAGTCCCGTGGCAACGCCCCGCATCGACGGATGCTCCATGCCCGCGCCCGCTCCGTGGGCCAGGACGAGCACGGCTCGGGCCGAGCCGGGGCGAGAGAACAATCCGGACACGCTATGCTTGGCGCCGACATCGATGGTCAGGCGCTCATCCGACGGAGCAGTCATCTCGTCACGCTGGCAACGAACCGCCGTTATACTATCCGTATATCAAACTCTGCGGGCAGGCGTCGTGCTGACTCGGCCGCCGTCGCCCGGTGCGAGGTCGCCGTGAAGTACATCGTTCGCATCGCGCGCTCACTCATCAGTGTCCTCGGCATTGCGTTGCTGGTGCTCGGCATCCTCTTCTGGACCGGTCACGGTCTCTCGTTACTGTCGCTCCACATGCTGCTCGGCACCCTGTTCGTCATTTCCCTGTGGGTGCTGGCGGGGGCGGGGTTTGTGGTGCGCGGCGCCCGAGGCTTTGCCCTCGTCGTCCTCATCTGGAGTCTCATCGTCCCGGCGCTCGGTGTCGCGCAAGTGCGCCTGCTTCCAGGATCCGATCATTGGGTGATCCAGACGGCTCATCTGCTCGTGGGCATCATTGCCATGGGGCTCGGCCATGCGCTTGCCCGCCGGATCGGGCGGCAACCCGCGGCGGCCGCCGCCGTCCCCGAGAGGGCCTGAGATATCGTCCCGGGGAGAGTTCCATGTTTCAGCGTGTCGCCGCGTTCCTCATCGCCTCGATCAGCCTCGCCTACGCGCAGGTCGCGCCGCCGCCCCAGTATCCACCCACGCACTGGCCCATCCGCAACGGTGTCTATCACATCCGCAACTTCCGCTTCGAGAGCGGTCAGACACTGGCGGATCTGCGCCTGCATTACCTCACGCTCGGCAAACCGCGGCGCGATGCGGCGGGACACACCGTCAATGCCGTCCTGCTGCTGCACGGGACCGGCGGGGATGCCCATTCGCTTCTCAACCCGGTCTTTTCCGATGTCCTTTTCGGTCCCGGTCAGCCGCTCGATATCAACAAGTACTTCATCATCCTGCCGGATGAGATCGGACACGGCGAATCGAGCAAGCCGTCCGACGGACTGCGCATGAAGTTCCCACGCTATACCTATGATGACATGGTGCGCGCGCAGCATGAGGTACTGCTCCATGCCCTGCGGGTCGATCATCTGCGCCTGGTCCTCGGCACCTCGATGGGCTGCATGCAGTCC
>JBAUOO010000219.1:0-10419 GCA_049579785.1 Steroidobacteraceae bacterium | reverse complement strand
ATGCACACCCATCTAGTGGAGAGGATCATCGCCCGCCGTCTGCGCGCAGCGGCGGATGACTCGAGCGATGTGCCGTATGACTGGCCCGAGTTTCAGCGCCGGCGTCATCGCGCGACGCTCGCGCGCGCTCTGGAGCGCAGGCGCCCTGCCGCCATCGCGCTTGCCGCCGCGGCGGCGGCGCTGGTCGTGGGCTTTGCCATGGCGAGTCTGAGTCGCCACCGCGCCTTGGCGTCCTTGCCGACGCAATCGCCTGCGCGAGTCCATGTACGCAATGGCGCCGGATCCGCCGCGACGGTCGATGGTCTTGCGCAGCAGCGTACCCGCGAGCTCGAAGGGTGGCTCGCGGGCCTGCCGCGCGACCCGGCGGTCGTCAGGGTCGGCGCGCATGCCGCGGTGATCAGTCTTCAGGACCAGATTGCCACCTTGGATGACTTGATGAGCGCCGAGCGGGTGGCGGGCGCACAGCCGAGCAAGCTCGGTGCGCTCGAGCGCCAGCGCGGGCAACTCGTCAGCTCGCTCGCCCAATTGCGATACGCGGAACTGCTGGCCTCATCCACTCCCTGAGCGCCGAAAGAGGCTTCACATGCATATCAGACCCCGTGCGACCGTCCTGACACTGTGCCTTTCGCTGCTGGCGACTGCCGCGCTCGCGGGCAACGGGCCGATGGCTCCTCCCGCCCCGCCCGCCCCGTCCTCGCCCCCCGATCAAGCGGCGCCGGCGGCGCTTCCAAACTCTCCCAACACCGAGGAACCGGCGCTGCAGGCCCGCCGGGATGCCGCGCAAGCACGCCTGGAAGCCGAGCGGCAGGGCCGGTATGCCGCGCAGCAAGCCCGTATCGCTGCGGCGCAGCAGCGCCAAGAGGCCGTTCTGCAAACACGTCTGGATGCCGCGCGCCAGCGCATGGAGGTGGCGGCCCAACAGCTCGCGGCGCTCTCGGCGCAGATGTACGGCCCGATGATGCAGCGCTCCATCCTTGCCGGACCGCCCCACGCCATAATCGGTGTGCAGCTCGAGCGCTCGAGCGGCGCGGTGGGAGCCCGCGTGCGCGAGGTCAGTCCGGGAGGACCGGCGGAGCGGGCGGGTATCCGCAGCGGGGATCTGATAATCGCCGTGAACGGTACGGCTGTTCGCGGCAGGCAACCCGCGCGGCGGGTGATCGAGCTGCTGCGCGCCGTCAAGCCCGGCGAGAAGATCGGTCTGAGTGTGGTGAGGGACGGCAAGACCCGTGACCTTTCGATGACCGCTCGCCCGGATTGGTATGGGGCCTTGCTCGCGCGCCAGTTCCCCGATATTCCGGTGCCGCCGATACCGCCGCTGCCGCCGGTCAAGGCACTCGCCGCCTGGGGCGGCGCTCCGATGATCATCCGCGGCCCCGTGGCAGACATGGAGCTTGCCAGGCTCACGCCGGGACTCGGCCGCTACTTCGGGACGGATGCGGGCGTACTGGTGGTGCGCGCCCCGCCTGACGGCGCGCTCGGCCTCCAGGACGGTGATGTCATTCTCTCGATCGGCGGCCGCAAGCCGATCGATAGCTCCCACGTCATTCGCATCCTCGCCTCCTACGACCCGGGGGAGAGGATCTCGATGGAAGTGATGCGTGCGCATCGCAGGATCTCGGTTGCCGCGACCATGCCGGCGGCCTCCGCGATGAGCCCGCAGGTGTTCATGCTGCGCGGCAGCGCCATGCTCGGACCCGGTCCCGTGGTCAGCCTGAGACGGGCCGATGGGACGATCGATTAACATGTGCGCGTGTTGCGCACCGATTTCGCCTATGACCTGCCGCCCGGGCTGATCGCGCAGACCCCGCTCTCGGAACGCTCCGCGGGGCGCATGCTCGTGCTCGATCGCGACAGCGGGATCTTCAGCGACCGATGGGTGCGCGACCTGCCGGATTGCCTTGTCCCCGGCGACTTGCTGGTGCTCAACGACACCCGCGTGGTCCCCGCACGGCTCTTCGGCGCCAAGCCCTCGGGCGGGCGCGTCGAGATCCTGCTCGAGCGGCCCGTCGGCGAGCGCGAGGCGCTCGCGCAGCTGCGTGCGAGCAAGCCTATCCGGGAGGGGCTGCAGATTGCGACGGCGGGCGGCTCCCTGGAGGTGCTCGCGCGCGAGGGCGACCTGTGGCGCATTCGCCTGCCCGCGCCGGCGCTCGATTTCTTCGAGCGGTGGGGCGAGGTGCCGCTGCCTCCCTACATCCGGCGGCCAGCGACCGAGCTCGATCAGCAGCGATACCAGACCATCTTTGCGCGGGAGCGGGGTGCCGTCGCCGCCCCTACGGCAAGCCTGCATTTTGACGACCGTCTGATCGCCGAACTCGAGGCGCGGCAGGTGAGCCTTGCCTTCGTGACCCTGCACGTAGGCGCCGGGACATTCCAGCCCCTGCGGGGCGATGACGTCGAGGCACACGTGATGCACGCGGAGCGGGCCGCCGTCGGGGCGGCGACCTGCGAGGCCGTGACGCGGGCACGTGAGTCCGGGCGACGCGTCATCGCCGCGGGCACGACGGTCGTGAGAGCTTTGGAGTCAGCGGCGTTGCGCGCCGACGGGCGCGAGGACCGCTCACCGGCGGCCGCAGCCTCGGCAGCGCCGCCGCGGCTTGAGCCTTGGTCGGGGGAGACCAGACTCTTCATCAAGCCCGGCTTCAGGTTCCGGGTGGTCGACGCGCTGCTCACGAATTTCCACCTTCCCGAGTCGACGCTGCTCATGCTCGTGTGCGCCTTCGCCGGCCGCGAGCGCGTACTTTCGGCCTACAAGCACGCGGTGGATGCGGGCTACCGTTTCTTCAGCTATGGCGATGCGATGTTGTTGACGCACGGGATCAGCCCTTGAGACCCGCCTTCGAGCTGATGGCGACCGATGGCGCGGCCCGCGCCGGCAGGCTGACCACGACACAGGGGATGGTGGCGACTCCGGCCTTCATGCCGGTGGGCACCTACGGCACGGTGAAGGCGATGACGCCCGAGGAGCTTTATGGCCTCGGCGCCGAGATCGTGCTCGGCAACACGTTTCACCTCATGCTGCGTCCCGGCGTGCAGATCGTCGCGGCCCACGGCGGCCTGCACCAGTTCATGAGCTGGAAGCGGCCGATCCTCACCGATTCCGGCGGGTTCCAGGTTTTCAGCCTGAAGAGCCTGCGCCGGATCACCGAGGAGGGGGTGCGCTTCCGCTCACCGGTCGACGGCAGCGAAGTGCGGCTGACGCCCGAGGATTCCATGGAGGTGCAGCTCGGATTGCGCTCTGACATTGCCATGGCGCTCGATGACTGCACACCGCATCCGGCCACCGAGGGCGAGGCCCGCGAGTCGATGGAGCGCTCGATGCGCTGGGCGGCACGCAGTCATGCGCGGTATCACCGCGATCAGCCTCCAGGTGGTCTTTTCGGGATCGTGCAGGGTGGAATGCACGGCGCGCTGCGGCTGGCCTCGCTCGAAACCCTGCTGCGACTCGACTGGCCCGGTCTTGCGGTCGGTGGCCTCGCCGTCGGCGAGCCGGAGGAGGAGAGGCTGCGCATTCTCGAGACCGTGACGCCCCACATGCCCGCCGACCGACCGCGCTATCTCATGGGCGTGGGGCGGCCGGAGGACATCGTGGCGGCCGTTCTGCGCGGCATGGATATGTTCGATTGCGTGATGCCGACGCGCCACGCCCGCAACGGACACCTCTTCACCACGACCGGGGTGATCAACATCCGCAACCGCGCGCATCAATCGGATTTGGGTCCCATCGACCCGGAATGCGACTGCTATACATGCCGTCACTACACGCGGGCGTACCTGCGGCATCTCGACCGCTGTAACGAGATCCTCGGCTGCCGGCTGAACACCATTCACAACCTCGCCTTCTACCTGCGCCTGATGCGCTCGCTCCGCCAGGCCATCGCCGAGGGGCGGGCGGCCCGCTTTGCCGCCGCCTATCTGGCGCGGCGGACCACGGCGGACGCTGTGGCATAATCCCGCCCGTTTCCCGAACCGTCCCTCTGAGAGCCGCCTGCGCGACCCGAAAAGCTCCAGGAAACGGACGGCGATTGCCTGAATTTGCGAGCAGACGACTTCCCGATTGGTGAGCACATGAATTCATTGATTCCCACGGCCTGGGCCCAAGGCGCGCCGGCGTCTACGGCCAGCCAGATCCCATTCCTCCTGGTGATGGTGGCGATCTTCGCCATGTTCTACCTCGTGCTGTGGCGCCCGCAGCAGAAGAAGCAGAAAGAGCACCAGACCCTCATTTCCAAGCTCTCGGCCGGCGATGAGGTCGTGACCACCGGAGGACTGCTCGGGAAGATCACCGAAGTCGGTGACAGCTTCGTTACCCTCGAGATCGCCGAGGGGGTGCGCGTCAAGGTGCAGAAGTTCCAGGTGAGCGCCCTGATGCCGAAGGGCACGCTGAAGAGCGCTTAAGCAATGCTCGAATACGCCCGCTGGAAGTACATCCTCATTGTCGTAGTGCTGCTCGTGGCGCTGATCTTCGCGCTGCCGAACGTGTTTGGCTCGGCGCCTGCCCTGCAGCTTGCGCACAAGGACCATACGCCCATCACGGTGGCCGACGAGACCTCGGTCGATAGCTACCTCAGGCAGCACGGCGTGAAGTTCGTGGAGTCCTACATCGAGAGCGGCCGGCTGATGGTGCAGTTCGCCGACGTGGCGGACCAGCTCCAGGGGCGCGATGCGGTCGATGCGATGCCCAAGAGCACCTATATCTCCGCGCTCTCGTTCGTGCCACAAGCGCCGGCGATCTTCCGTGACGTGGGATTGAAGCCGATGCCGCTCGGCCTCGATCTACGCGGTGGCCTCGATCTCCTTTATCAGGTGGACGTCAACAGCGCGATCACGCAGATGCTGCAGAGCTATTCGCAGGATGCCGGCCGGGCGCTCGCGGCGGCGAGGATTCCGGTCCGTAACATCTCCTTCATCGCATCGAGCGGCAGCGCGATTCAGAATGCGATCCGCATCACCCTCGCGCCGCAGGCGGATCTGGGCGCGGCGCAACAGGTGCTCTCGAGCCCGCTGCAGGGCCTCACGGTCACCCCGCAGAGCAGCCCCGATGGCCCGCAGATCGTTGCGGTGATGACCCCGGCGCAAATCACGCAACGCGTCAACTACGCGATCGAGCAGAACCTCACCACTCTGCGCAATCGAGTCAATCAGCTTGGTGTCTCCGAGCCGGTCGTCACGCGTCAGGGGCTCGATCGGATCGACGTGCAGCTGCCCGGCATCCAGGACCCGGCCGACGTCAAGAACCTGCTCGGCCAGTTCGCGACGCTCGAGTTCCGGATGAACGACACCCAGGCAAATCCGGTCGCGGCGGCGCAGAGCGGCGATGTGCCGCTCGGGGACAAGCTCTACACGAACACCATGAGCGGCATGCCGCTGCTGCTGAAGCGCGAGGTGATCGCCACCGGCGATCAGCTCACCAACGCAACCGTCGGCCAGAGCCAGAACGGGGGGCCGGCGGTCGAGGTGACACTCAACAGCAAAGCGGGCGATAACATGCTGCGCACGACGCGACAGAACGTCGGCAAGCCGATGGGCGTAGTCCTGATCGAGAAGCATCAGGAGACCTCGACCGTCGACGGCAAGAAGGAGACCCACGAGGTGACCACCGAGCGGGTCATCAATGACGCCACCATCCAGGGCGTGTTCGCCGATCGGTTCGAGATCACGGGCCTCACCATGGGTGAGGCGCGCGACCTCGCCGTGCTCCTGCGCTCGGGGTCGCTCACGGCGCCGATTGCGCTCGTTTCGCAGAATGTGATCGGCCCGAGCCTCGGCGCGGAGAACATCAAGATGGGCGTTGCCGCGCTGATCATCGGCATGGCGGGCGTGCTCATCTTCATGGTGATCTACTACAAGGTCTTTGGTGTGGTTGCCGACCTCGTGCTGATCGCCAACGTGGTGCTGCTGACGGCGCTGCTTTCCATGGTGCATGCCACGCTCTCGCTCCCGGGGATCGCGGGCATCATCCTCACGGTGGGCATTGCGGTGGATGCCAACGTCCTCATCTACGAGCGCATTCGCGAGGAGCTCCGCAAAGGGGTCACGCCTCAGGCGGCCATCCGCGCGGGGTTCGAGAAGGCGTTCTCGGCCATCGCGGACTCCAATGTCACGACGATCATCGCGGGTCTGGTGCTGTGGGTGTTCGGCACCGGGGCGATCCGCGGCTTCGCCGTGGTGCTGACGCTCGGCATCATGACTTCCATGTTCACCTCGCTCATGGGCAGCCGCGCGCTCGTCACCCTCATGTACGGCCGCAAGCGCAAAGTCGCCCGGCTGCCCATCTAGTCAACTTTCGGCCGGTCCGGCGCCGAACCTCAGGACTCCGTCGTGGAATTTTTCAGTCATCAAACCGACTTCAAGTTCATGGCCACACGGCACGTGTGGTATGGCCTCTCGGCGATCCTCATCATCGCCTCCATCGTGATGCTCTTCACCCGCGGGTTGAACTTCGCGATCGACTTTACCGGCGGTGTGAGCGCGCAGGCGAGCTTCCCGGTGACCGCCGATCTCGGCGCCGTGCGCCGGCAGCTGATCGCCTCAGGCTTTCGCGACCCGCAGGTGCAGGAAGTTGGCTCTTCGCGCCAGATCGCGATCCGCCTGCCCCCGCTGCCGAAGACGACTTCCCAGGAGGCCCTGCGCGATCAGCTCGAGGCGGTGCTCAAGCAAGTCAATCCCGGAGCTTCGCTGCAACAGCTGTCCGTGGTCGGGCCGCAGGTGGGCAGTCAGCTCGAGACGAGCGCCGCCTGGGCGCTCGCGTTTACGCTGCTCCTCATCTTTATCTACATCGCATTTCGCTTTCACACGTGGCGGCTGTCCTTGGGCGCGATCCTCGCGGTCATGCACGACCCGATCCTCGTGCTCGGGTGGTTTGCCCTCTCGCAGACCCTCTTCGACCTCGCCGTGGTCGCGGCCGTGCTCGCCGTCATCGGCTACTCGCTGAATGACACGGTGGTGGTGTTCGACCGGATTCGCGAGCGCTTCGAGAGCAACCGCCGCCTTGCGCCGGAGATCGTGCTCGATCAGTCGATCAACCAGACGCTCTCCCGAACCATCATGACCAAGGTCGTGACCTCGATCGTGGTCGTGGCGCTTCTCGTGCTGGGCGGCCCGGTCCTCAAGGGATTCTCGGAGGCACTCCTCATCGGCATCCTCGCCGGCACGTACTCGTCGATCTATATCTCGAGCGCGGTGGCGCTGGAGTGCGGGCTGACGGCCGAGCACATCTTTCCCACGGTCAAGAAGACCGCGGTCGATCACCTGCCGTAGGATTCCGGCCCGCAAGATCGCATGCAGCGATTTTTGTACGCCTGGCGCAGCCGGGCGGCCCGGTCAGGGGGTTGCTGTGCCGGATTCGGCGCCTGCAGGAACGCGGGCGCGCACCTTGCTGTGGTGATGACCGTAGAACACGTAGACCAGCGCGCCGACGATCGTCCAGACGATCAGGCGGATCCAATTACCCACACCGAGGGAGTACATCATCAGCAGGCAGACGGCGGCCCCTGCAGGGCAGGTCACCCAAGGCCATGGCGTCTTGAAGGGGCGGTGCAGATCAGGTCGCTTGTAACGCAACACCAGCACGCCGATGCAGACGGTGACGAAGGCCGACAGTGTGCCGATTGAGACCAGCGCGCCGAGGATGTCCACCGGCAAGAGGCCGCCGATGAGGGCCGCCGCCATCCCGGTGATCACCGTTGCCGCCGAGGGTGTGCGAAAGGTCGGGTGGATATGGCCAAAGAGCTTCGGCAGCAGGCCATCCTGCGACATGGCGAGGAAGATGCGCGCCTGCGCCAGCACTTGCACCAACATGACCGAGGTCAGGCCCGCGATGGCACCGACCTTGACCGCAAGTGCCAGCCAGTGCAGCGCCGGATACGAATCGAGCGCGAGCGCGAGGGGCGCGGCGACGTTGAGCTTCTTGTAGCTCACCATGCCGGTGAGGACGATGGACACCGCGACGTAGAGGATGGTGCAGACGATGAGGCTCGCGAGGATGCCGATCGGCATGGCGCGCTGCGGGTTCTTGGTCTCCCGCGCCGTGGTCGATATCGCATCGAAGCCGATGTAGGCGAAGAAGATCACGCCGGAGGCGGCGATGATGCCGCTGGGACCATAGACGCCGGGACCCACATTGCGCGGAATCAACGGGTGCCAGTTGACCGGATGGATGTAGCCCGCGCCGATGCAGATGAACAGCAGTACGACCGCGATCTTGATGATCACGATGACGGAGTTGAATACCGAGGTCTGCCGGATCCCGATATAGCAGATGATGGCGATGACCGCCACGACGGCCACGGCGGGAATGTTGAGTACCGCTCCCGAGCGCACCACCTGGTAGCTGCCCATCGCGGCCTGCGCGAAGGGGGCATGGGAGAGCACATACGGCAGGTGAATATGGAACTGGTCGAGGAGGCTCAGCACGTAAGCCGACCATCCCACCGATACCGTCGCGACGGCGAACAGGTACTCGAGGATGAGATTCCATCCGATGAACCAGGCGATGCCCTCACCAAGAGTCGCGTACGAGTACGAATAGGCGCTCCCCGACACCGGAATCATCGCCGCGAACTCCGCATAGCACAGCCCGGCGAACGCGCAACCGACACCGGCGACGATGAAGGAGAGCGCCAGCGCCGGTCCCGCGTGCTCGGCCGCCGCCGTGCCGGTCAGTACGAAAATCCCGGTGCCGATGATGCCGCCGATACCGAGCAGCGTGAGCGCCGTGGCCGAGAGCGTGCGGTGCAACTGCTCGCCCGAGGCGTCGGCTTCCTTGATTTCGGCGATCGACTTGGTGGCGAGAAGTTGGCTTGGCATGCGCCGCGACTCTACAGAAGCGATCCCGCCAAAGCCAGCAACGCGCTCGCGCGCCGGCGTGCCGCGGGCACGAGTCAGCGCAGCATCAGTCCGTGCCCAACGCCTCCGGCACGTATGGCGCGAACAGCTCGAGCAGCGCCGCATACACTTTGGGTGTGCCGGCGACCACGTCCCCGCCCTGGGCGTACGCGGCGCCCGTGAGCGTGCCGATGCGGCCGCCGGCCTCCTGGATGAGGAGGGTTCCGGCCGCCGTGTCCCAGGGCGAGAGCCCGATTTCCCAGAAGCCGTCGATCCTGCCGGCGGCGACATACGCCAGATCGAGCGCAGCGGCACCGGGACGGCGCACGCCCGCAGTGCTTTGCATCACCGTCTTGAGCATCTGGAGGTAAGCGTCGATGTAGCGTGCATTCGCACGGAAAGGAAAGCCCGTGCCGATGAGGGCGCCCTCCAAAGCGCGCTGTTTGCTGACCCGCATGCGGTAGTTGTCAAGGTGCGCACCGCTGCCTCGCGTCGCGGTGAAGAGCTCCTGGCGCATCGGATCGTAGACCACCGCGTGCTCGAGCCGGCCTTTCTGCTGGCAGGCGATCGAGACCGCGAAGGTCGGAAAGCCGTGCAGGAAGTTGGTCGTACCGTCGAGCGGATCGATGATCCATACGGTGTCGTTCTCGCCGCTGCGGCCGCTCTCTTCGGCGAGCACCGCGTGCTCCGGGTAGTGGCGGCGGATGATGCCGATGATCTCCTGCTCCGCGTTGCGGTCGACCTCGCTGACGAAGTCGTTGCGCCCCTTGGAGGTGATGGTGAGGGACTCCAGCCGGTTGAGACTGCGGACGATGACTTCGCCGGCGCGGCGCGCGGCGCGGACTGCGATATTGAGAAGCGGGTGCACGGCGCGTAGGGTAGCAGATCGCAATGGACGCCTCCGACATCCGCATCGTTCTCGTCGAGACCTCGCACCCCGGCAACATCGGGGCGGTGGCCCGCGCCATGAAGAACATGGGGCTCGAGCAGCTGGTGCTCGTCGGGCCGCGGCAGTTCCCGCACAGCGAGGCGATCGCGCGCGCCTCCGGCGCCGACGACGTGCTGGCGCAGGCACGTATCGCCACCACGGTCGCGGAGGCCATCGCCGGATGTGGCTTCATCGTGGCAACGACCTCCCGCGTTCGCGACCAGTACTTCCGCGTGTCGGATGTGCGGGATGCCGCGCAGCGCGTGCTGGCCGAGTCGCGCCGTGCGCCCGCGGCGGTGCTGTTCGGATCGGAGCGGGCGGGCCTCTCGAACGCGCAGCTCGAGGCCGCCCACCTTCTGATCCGGATTCCGGCGAGCGACGCCTATCCCTCGCTCAACCTCGCCATGGCGGTGCAGATCGTCGCCTACGAGCTCTTCCGGGCCCATGGTGTTGAGATCGACACCGCGCCCGCTGCCGGTCCGCTCGCCGACCCGTTGGAGATGGAGAGGCTGTACCAGCACCTGGCGCAGGTGTTGGAAGAGATCGATTTCCGCGATCGTACGTCGGGTGGCACTCACCTCATGGCGCGGCTGCGTCGGTTGCTGCAGCGCGCGGTGCTCGATCGCAACGAGGTCAACATCCTGCGCGGTATCCTGACGGCGGTGCAG
>JBAUOO010000218.1:0-17560 GCA_049579785.1 Steroidobacteraceae bacterium | reverse complement strand
GCCGCCCCGGCGCGCGCGCGAGCCGCGCCACGAGCGGCCCGGACTCGCGCTCCTGCAGGCCTTGCAGCACTGCCTCGAGCTCCGACACGTCGGTGAACGCGGCCATGCGGCTTGCGCGTGAGCGCAGCTCGCCCGGGGTCTGCGGGCCGCGCAGCAGCAGCTCGCACACCACGGCAAGTTCCTGGGGGGAGAACTTCAGGGTGCCGTACTCGGTGTTGCAGAAGAGCTGCTGGTACTTCGGCACGCGGCTGCCGAAGCCGGAGCGCTCGAGCACCAGATGCTTGCGCGAGAGCGCATCGAGCGTCCCTTGGACGGTGGGCTCATCCAGGCTCATCATCGGATCACGGTTACTCTTCTGGTTGCAGGCGCTCACCAGCGCGTTGAGGGAGAGCGGGTACTGATCGGGCGTCGTCACCTGTTTCTCGATCAGGCAACCGATGAGGCGCGCTTGCAGAGAATCGAGCTCGACACGCATTCCGCGGACCCCTTTGATTTCCAGGCGCCATCCAGCCTACGCCCTGCAATAGCCATGGCGCGCCGGCTATTGTAAAACGTTACTGTTCAGCGAGCTCACACAGGGGGAGATAAGGAAATGGCCAGATGGCTCTCGAAGCTGGCGGTGCTCGCCGCCTGCGCCGGCGCGCTGGTGCGCGCACCGGCGGCGCCCGAATCGCATGCCCCGGACATCCCCGACCCCGTCTCGAGCGCGGCGATCGCCGCCGCGACGACGGATGCACGCTTCACCTCGCCGCTCGTCGATTATGTGCCCAAGTCCGCGAGCGTGCCCTCGCCGCGGAGCTTCTTTCACCGCATCATGGGCGCGCCCGGTGAGCTGCTCGATTCCGAGCAGGCCTATGCCTATGCGCGCGCGCTGGCCGCCGCCTCCCCGCGCGTACGCGTGTTCACGATCGGCCGCTCGGAAGAGGGCCGCGAGATCCTCCTCATCGCGATCGCGGATAGCTTTGGCATCGCCGCGCTCGATCGCCTGAAGGCGAAGAACGCGGCGCTCGCCGATCCGCGCACGATCGATGCGGCCGAGGCCGAGCGGCTGATCGCGACCTCGCGACCCTTCTATTACATCAACGCGGCACTGCATTCGGATGAGACCGGCTCCACCGAGGCGGTGCTCGAGCTCGCCTACCGGCTCGCGGTGTCGGACACGCCGATGATCCGCCGCATCCGCGCGAGCACCGTCGTTCTGATCAACCCGGTGTCGAATCCGGACGGCCGCGACAAGCAGGTCGAATGGTTCTATGAATACCTGAAGGGCAAGACCGATCTCGCGACGCTTCCTCGCCAGGCGCCCCCGTACTGGGCGAAGTACGTCTACGTCGACATCAACCGCGACGCGCATCAGCTGAGCCAATCGCCGTTCAAAGCCGTCGCCAAGGCGTTCTTCGAATATCACCCGGTCGTGATCCACGACCTGCATGAAAGCGAGCCGCTGCTGATGGCGTGGAACGGAACCGGCCCGTACAACCCGCACATCGACCCGCTGACCTACGACGAGTTCCTCGCGCTCGGCTTCGATGAGGTCGAGCGGATGAGCGGCTTTGGCATGCCGGGGGTCTCGACCTGGAATTTCGGCGAGGCGTTCGCGCACCTGTACCTCGACTCCATCGCGATGAACCACAACGCCACCGGTCGGGGTTACGAAACTTTCGGCAACGGCACGGCCGAGACGCTCGTGCAGACGTTATCGCCCGACGATACGACCCGGGAGTGGTGGCGGCCGCTGCCTGGCCCGAAGGGGCCGTTCCGCTGGTCGATGCGCGACACGGTGAATTACGAGGAGACCGGCCTTCTCATCGCGCTCGATGAGGTCGCGGGAGGAGCGCGCGAGTTCCTGCACGACTTCTACGAGAAGGGCCTGCACAGCTGGCAGGCGGGACTCGATGAGCCGCCGTACGCATTCCTGATCCGGCCCGATCAGGGCGATCCACTGCGGGTCGCGCAGATGATCGAGCGGCTGCAGGCGCAGCACATCGAGGTCTCGGTCGCGACCGCCCCGATCGTGGTCCCCGAGGGCCGCTTTCCGGCCGGCACGTATGTCGTGCGCGCGGATCAGCCGTATCGCAACTATGCGGTTGATCTCTTGACGCCGCAGCATTATCCGCTCGATGCGACCGAGCCCTACGATGATGTCTCGTGGGAGCTGCCGGCGAACTATCACCTGCGTGCGCTCGCGACGGCGGATCGCGCGATCCAGCGCGCACCGATGCGATTGCTCACGCGCGCACCCGAGCTCGCGGGCCGCCTCGACGGCAACGGCCCCATCTATCTGCTCGCCGACACCGGCCAGGAGAGTCTGCTCGAGGCCCGCTATGCGCTTACGAAGTTCGAGGTCAGGATCGCCGAGCGCGCGTTCACGGTGGATGGCGTGCCCTACCCCGAGGGCTCCTGGATCCTGAAAGCGCAGCGCGGCCTGACGCCGGCGCTCGCGGCGGTTGCGCGCCGCCTCGATCTGCATTTCGCCAGCACCGCTCGGATGCCTGAGGTTCCGATGCACGATGCGCCCGTGCCGCGGCTTGGACTCTGGGTCCCCTGGGCGGATACGGACTCGATCGGCTGGATCCGCTATTCACTCGATCAGCGTCACGTCCCGTATACCTATGTGCGCGATGAGGACATCCGTGCGGGGCGGCTGCGCGGCCGGATCGACGTGCTCGTTTACGGCCACGTAGACCTCGAGCTCGAAGCCCAGATCCACGGCATTCCGAAGGCATGGGGCCCGATGCCATTCAAGAAAACCAAAGCAACACCGGCTCTCGGCACGCCCGCGGCATCGGACGACATCACGGGCGGTATCGGTTGGGAGGGGCTCGAGCAGCTGCAGCGCTTCATCGACGCGGGCGGCGAGCTCGTGACCCTCGGCAACGGCTCGATGCTGCCGCTCGAGGCCGGCATCGTCCGCGGCGTACGGCGGGACTCGGGCGGGGTGCCGCGAAGCTCGCAGGGCGGCGGTGCCGCGGCGGCCGCGGCGGCACAGTCCGCCGAGACGCGCACGCCCGGCGCACACGTACGCGTGACCTTCCTGCAGCCCGATAATCCGATCGCTTACGGCTACCCGCGCTCGACCTACGTCTTTCGCCAGAATTACGCGCTCTACGCGATGCCCCGCCGCTGGCTGCGGATGGCGTATTGCACGACCTGCCTCGACGGCCCGATCGATACGAGCCCCGTCGTGCTCCTCTGGGGTGGGCCGGCGAATGAGCCGTTTGTCGTCAGCGGCCAGGCCTGGGGGGTCGAGAACATCGTCGGCCGTCCCGCAATCTTCGATTTCCCGGTCGGCCACGGACGTGTCGTCGCATTCAACTTCAATCCCATGCACCGCGACATGAATCGCGGCGATCAGCGAATGCTGTGGAACGCGATCATCAACTGGCGCGCGCTCCTTGCCGGCGCGCCGGCGCCGCGATGAGCGTCAAAGGCGCGCCCGGGCATTTGCGCGAGGCGCTTTGTAAACCAGGAATCCCGCCACGGCATCGAGCAGCTGCTGCGGCTCATCGCCGGCGATGGAGTGCGCGCTATCCTCGAAGATCCGAAGGTCCGAGTCCGCGATCAGCTCCTGCATCTCCAGCGCGAATTGCGGCGGGCATATCCAATCATGGCGACCCGCGAGAATCAAAGTCGGTGCCCGGATCCTTGCGAGCTCGGGCCTCAGATCGAACCGTGTCAGAAATCCCTCGGGACCCAAGGCTCCATTGAGCGCCTCCGGCGAGAGAATCGCCGTCTCGAGCGCCGCCGCCGACAGCCCCGGATCGTGAACGCGAGTATAGAGCGGACCCATTACGGTAAAGTACCGGCGCATCTTCTCGGCGGTGTCGATTCGACCGGCGCGCACATCCTCGAACTGGGCGATCTGCTCGGCCGTGCCCCGCTCCCGCACGATCTTCGCCGCCGCCGGGATAAACCCGTGATGCGAGCAGGTCGCCACCAGAATCAGATGCGAGACTGATTGCGGATACCGGGCGGCGTGCGCCATCGCCACCATGCCCCCGTAGCTCGTTCCCATGCTCACGATCCGCTGCACCCCGAGGTGGCGGCGCAACGCTTCCATGTCCTCCACGTTCTCATCCAACGTGTATCGCGCCGGGTCGCCTCTGCCGGAGCGTCCCTGTCCGCGATGATCGAAGTAGACGAGCTGCATCTTCTCTCTCAGACGCCCGTACCTCGCCTTCCCGCTCGTGTGATCGATCCCCGGTCCGCCATGCACGAGGAAGGCCGTGGGACGCTCGATCTGCCTCGGCCCTTCGAGCTGAAGGCCGACGCCATCGATGTCGAAGTAGATGCTCGTATCGCGGATATTGGCCAACATGGTCTCGATCCCGGTTATTCAGAGAAGATCGCGCGAGCCTCGTGTCGGCGACACGAGCGCTTCCACGGCAGCGGCCAGCCCCAGCACTCGACGATCAGCGCCCTGGGGACCCATGAGCATGAGGCCAACCGGCGCGGTGCCGGGCTCCTGGCAGGGTATCGAGATGGCGCAGCGGTCGAGAAAGTTAGCCACCGCCGTATTGCGCAGCGCCATCTGATTGATCCGCATATAGGCCTCTTCCGTCTGCAGCTCCTCGAGCAGCGGCGCAATGATCGGAGTCGTCGGCAGAAGAGCCGCCTCGAACTTCGCCAGCGGCCCGTCGATGCGCCGCTGCAGGTCGGCGCGTGCGCGGATCAGATCGAGATAGTCCGCGGCGCTCTGCTCCCGGCCGCGAAGGATGCGGACCAACACCCGCGGGTCGTACAAGGCGCCCTGGGACCCGATCCGCGCACGATGCAGCGCGTAAGCCTCCGCGCCCGAAAAGCCACCCTTGCGATTGAGGCCCGGCAGCTCATCGAGCTCCGCCAGCGGGATCTCCTCGATCTCGGCCCCCGCGGTGCGCAAATCACGGATCGCGCGCTCGAAGCTGCGCGCGACGTGCGGGTCCAAGGCCTCCAGGGCGTAGCGCGTCGGAACCGCGAATCGCCGTGCGCGAAGCTCGATGGGCTCGAGCGCGGCCGTCGGCTCATTCGCGAGAACGGCATCGAGGGTAGCGCAGCACGCGACGCTCGCCGCCAGGTGACCCACCGAGTCCAGAGTCTGTGACAGGGCAAATACCCCGCAGACCGGTACCCGGCGAGCGGTGGGCTTGAAGCCCACCGTGCCGCAAAACGCCGCCGGGATTCTGCAGGAGCCGCCGGTGTCGGTTCCCAAGGCTCCGTAGGACATCGCCTCCGTGATCGAAACCGCCGCGCCCGATGAGGAGCCGCCCGGCGCGCGCCCGCGATGTCTTTCGAAAGGATTGAGTGGCGTGCCGTAGTGCGGGTTCAACCCGAGCCCGGAGTAGGCGAACTCCGTCATGTTGGTGCGCCCAATGGGGATGAAGCCCGCCGCGCGCAACCGCGCCACCGCCGCACAGTCCGCACTCGCTGGCGGCTCCCCTTGAAGTGCCTTCGAGCCCGCGGTCGTGACATCGCCCGCCACATCGAACAGATCCTTGACCGATATGGGAATGCCCGCCCAGGGGCTTAAGGTCACGCCTTGAGCCCTCAGCCGGTCGTAGTAATCCGCCGCCGCGCGCGCTGATTCGGCATGCACCTTCAAAAAGGTGCGCGGCCCTTCTCCGTTGGGCTCGGCGATCCTGGCAAGACACTCCTCGATGAGTGCGCGGCTCGTGGTGCTAGCGGCCCCGAGGTCGCGGGCGAGCGAAGCGAGGGTGCTCATTCGCGCTCTCCGGCAAATTTTCCCCTGATCATAAGTCAGCGCACCCCAATCGGCTCGAAGTCTCTTCGAGCGCAGAATAGCCTCGGCACTCGCGGCGCGCACCTCTCACGTGACCGCGGTGTGGGTGCGCCGCCCCGGTTCGGTTATTCTGTGCCATCTCAGGGGGGTTCTCATGATTCGTGCAATAGGTATCGCGCTCGCGCTCGCCTTGGCGCCGCTCGCGCTGGCCGCCGTCCCGCCCTCTGCCGCGCAGGTCGGTCCGGGTTACGACATCGAGATGAGTCGCATGATTCCCATGCGCGATGGCGTGAAGCTTGAAGCGTGGATCTTCAAGCCCTCGCACCTTGAGGGCAAGGCGCCGGCGATTCTGGAGCTCACGCAATACGACATCGACGGCGGCCCCGAGCAGGATTTCAAGACATTCGTCCGGCGCGGGTATGTCTTCGTGCAGGCGGAGGTGCGCGGCCGAGGTCGCTCCGGCGGCGAGAAGAGCGGCAATCTCGGCCTGCAGGTCGGCCGCGACGGCCATGACCTCGTGGAGTGGATCGCCGCACAGCCCTGGAGCGACGGCCATGTCTTCATGTACGGCGGCTCGTTCGTCGGCATGACGCAGTGGCGCACGGCGGCGCAACTGCCCGCGCACCTTTCGGGCATCGCGCCCTATGTGCCGATCTATCCGGGCTGGGACGTGCCCAACGACAACGGCATTCCGGAAGCGTGGTCCGCGGTGATCCTGGGCCTCACCTCAGGGCGCACGATGAACGATGATTTCATCCGTAGCGACTACTGGCAGAAGAAGATGTTGGAGCATTACGCCCGGCAGCTTCCCTTCAGCACGCTGGATGAGGACATCGGCATCGCGCAGGATGACTGGTGGATGCAAGACAGTCGCGGCCGGAAACTGTCGTTCATGAAGATGTGGCTCGATCACGTGGGCGACCAAGCCTTCAACCTCGCGGCGCAGCCCACGCCCGCCGACTTCGCCAAAATGGATTTTCCGGTGCTCACGGCCACGGGCTTCTACGACGACGATCAGCCGGGCGCGCTGCATTATTACCGGCGCTTCCTGCGACATGCCTCTGCCGAGGAAGCCGCGCGCATTCTCCTCGTGATCGGCCCTTGGGATCACGATGGCACGCAGCATCCGCGCAAGCTGATCGAGGGTCTCACCATTCCGGATTCCGCCGTGCTCGACATGAACGAGCTCCATGCCGAGTGGTACGACTGGGTGCTCGGCCGCGGACCGAGGCCCGCGCTGCTGCGCGAGCGCGTGACCTATTACATGATGGGCGCGAACGAGTGGCGTCATGCGCCCTCGCTCGAGGGCGCCTCATCCGGTCAGAGCCTCGCACTGTATCTGAAGGATCCGGCCGGTACGCCGAAGGATCTCTTCCATTCCGGCTCGCTGTCGCGAGCGAAGCCCGGCGTTGAGCCGCCGGCTACCCTCATCGACGATCCGCGCACCCTGCCCGAGCTGGCGGTGGCGGGATACGCGGCCGACGAGGATCTGCTCAGCCAGTTCCGCGCCTATGAAAAAGGCGCGCTGGTGTTTCATTCCGCGCCGCTGCCCGCAAGCGTGGATATGGCCGGGCAGATGCGCCTGAATCTCATCGTGCAGTCGGACGCGCCGGACTTCGACCTGTGGGCGCAAGTGCAGATGATCAGACCCGACGGCTCCGCCGTCACCCTCGGGCAGGACATCCGCCGTGCCCGTTTCCGGGATGGCTTTTTCAGGCAGCAGCTGCTCGAGCCCGATCAGGTGGTCACGATTGCCTTCAGGTTCAACTGGGCGGGCTGGCGCATTCCGGCCGGCGCGCGCATCCGGCTCGTTCTCATGCCGCTCAATTCCCCGGACTATCAGAAGAACTACAACACCGGCGGCCGCATCGGTTACGAAGACCCGAAGAATGCGCGCGTGGCGCACATCAAACTGTTCCATGAGGCAAGCCGCGCCAGCGTTCTTCTGCTGCCGTTGGCCGTCGCCACGCCATCAACCGCCGCCGCGGCGAGTGCCCGCCGATCTTTCAGAGGTGGAAGTAATAGCTCCCTTTGAGGAAGAAGGTCCGCTGCTCGGGCAGAAGCTGGCCGTCGGTTGATTCCTGATACCCCTCCGAGCTGCCGAGGTAGAACACGGTCCAGGGATTGATCTGGTAGCCGAGCAGCCACTGCGTGGCGAGAGTTCCGGCATGGGGTGGAATGCTCGCGGGGTAGAGCGCGGTGTTGTTACGCACGTCCTGTCCCTGTCCCACGACGTCCGCGAACAGGCGCGAGGTGAAGAACCAGGCGACGCGCAGATCGTACACGCTCGCGGTGAAGAGCCGCGCGTCCGAGAGGTCGAGCTGCTCGTACTCGTCGACAAGATCGATCTTGAGGTGTTTGCCGGGCTCGAAGTAGATCGTCGTGGTGACGGACAACAGCCCGCCCTTGCGCACTCCGGTGTAGTCCACACCGTCACCGGCGACGACGTCGACTTCCCCGTTCAGCCACCTCGTGGGCTGGGCCATCGCGTCCATTTCGTACTGATCGAGACTGAAGGTCTTGCCCTGGTAGTACTGCTCATCGTGCGTCGCGTAAAGGAGGATCTGGGTCTGGTAATCGGCGTGAAGGACGCCGTAAAGCTTGATCTTGCGATCGAGGTTCGGTCCGCCCCCCGTGGCGCGCGTCCAGTTTGAGAGGGTCCCGAATCCGACGTTCTGCCACCAGTCCTCATCCGGCGCGTAGAAGTCGTATTCACCGAGGAATGCGCCCTGGTCGTAGCCGACCTGCGGCAGATAGCCGAGGTCCGCCCGGAAGCCGTCGGCCACATGGCTCAGGTTGAGATCGATGTTGTACGAGTGCCGGGTACGGGCATAGTCGAGACTCCAAAGGTCCCCCTTGACGCTGCCGGGGGAGATCCCGAAGGCGCTCGCGACGGTTTGCGGGTAGTCCGTGCTCGAGGAGCCGATCACGCCGGTCAGCGCATCGCTCGGATCGATCTGCCAGTCGCCATCGACCGCATAGAGCCCGCTGTCATAGCCGCCGCCGTCGCGGTCGGAGGCATAGACGCCGAAGGCAGAAGCCCCGACATCGCGCCGGTAGCGCAGCAGCTCATCCCGGGTGCTGAAGTCGAATGATTGCGTGGTCGAGGTCTGAGGGCCGGGAAGCACGATGCTCGTGGAGGTATCCTCGGTGGCCAGCGCTCCAACGACATTCGGGCCCACCTGACCCACGAGCTTCGTCGCGACGCGCGGGTCGAGGATATCGAGGGTGTCCACCAGAGTCCCCGATGGGTTGAACGTGTCGGTGCTGAAGCGCAGGGTCGGCGTGTTGAAAACCTGCGTCCCCTGCTCGAAGAACGGACGATTCTCCTGATAGAAGATCGCGAATTGCCGGTTCGCGCTCAACTGCAGCACATCGGGCGCCACCTGAGAGAAATTGGGATT
This sequence comes from Steroidobacteraceae bacterium, assembly GCA_049579785.1. Classification (GTDB taxonomy): domain Bacteria; phylum Pseudomonadota; class Gammaproteobacteria; order Steroidobacterales; family Steroidobacteraceae; genus 13-2-20CM-66-19. The sequence continues at coordinate 8,437 of JBAUOO010000218.1, read as the reverse complement.
CACCGTGGCGGACCATTCGAGGTCGGGACGCAGCACCCAGCGCGCATCGAGGCTCGCCTGCAGGGCCGGCGAGCCCTGTGCGAGTCCTGCGGCTGCGCCCTTTTTCGAGTCGGTGCGGATCACGGTGACTGCGGGAATCAGCTGGAAATCGGTGGGGCTCGTCTTGATCGGCGTCGCCGTGCGTACCGGCAACATGCTGCACAGGGTACAGTTACTGTCGTAATTCAGCGGCCGGCTGAAGAGCTGGTGACGCAGGTTACGGGGCCAGTTGCGAAAGAAGATGAGTCCCCAGCGCTGCCGATCCGGGCTATGGGGAAATTTGATCGATGAGAATGGGATTTTCATGATCACCCGATAGCCGCTGGCGGTGCGCGAGGCGCTGCAGCTCCACACCGCATCCCACGAGGAGTACTCGTTGTTCTGCTGGCGGAAGGCGTCATACTCGGTGCCCCCTGGGGTGCAGAAGAACTCGTAGGCCCATTGATCGTCATCGAAGGGGCTGAGGAACACACCGACGAAATCATCCAGGTCGCTCAGGATGTCATCGTGCTCGCGGTAGCGCACCGTGATCTCCCCGGGGTGCGGATCCCGGGCCAGGAACCGCAGCCAGAGGGCGTCGGCGCTATAGCCGGCCTCGACCCGCGTCGCTACCGGCGCCGGCGTGTTGTGCGCCGGCGAGATCTCATAGGCGATCGAGAACCGCGCGGCATGGCGCCAGGCCGCCCGCCCGGGTTTCTCGTTCTTGCCCAACCAGGGCGTGAGATCCGGAATGACCGGAGTGGCGGCGGTCTTTTGGGCCCCCGCCAGCACAGGTGGCGGCAGCAGCCCCGTGGGCACCATGAACATGAGTAGGAGCGCGAGCTCCCGAAGGCACCGCCCTGGGATCATCGAGCCCTGTGAATTCGTGCAGCCGAGGCCATGCACCCCATTAGACGGGTCCACGCGCAGGAGGGTTTAAAGGCGTGCCGGATGGCGTGCCGCGGCGATCCGCGGGGGACTGAGGATCAGGGTGCGCGCACCATCCCTCCCGGGGGCGGCATGGCGCGTCGGGAGAACTCGGTGTGGTAGCTGAGCGTGATGCCCGCATCTTCCGCCATGGTCTCGAAGTCGAGACTTCCGCTCGCCGCCGTGGCGCTCGAGGATACGTCGGTGGCGATGTCGGTGAACTGGAAGTCATCGAGGTTGGTGACGGCAAAAGCGGTGACGGTTGAGCCGTTTCCCAGGATGAAGAACGACCAGCGTCCAGGACCCTGAAACGCTTTCTGAAACGAGCCTTTGAGGTCTTCCGGCGTGAGCGTCGCTCGCGCTTGCGGGGCAAGGGGCGCGAGCAGCGCGGTCAGCGCCTGCGCATCGGATGCGCCGACCTCGGCCTTATAGGCGAGGTTGGCCCCACCCTGCGCCTTGGTGGGGATCCACGACTCGGCCGTGGTCTCGTCGCACTCGAACCAACTTCGGGAATGCCTGCTTTTTTCCGTCAGGCCGCCGCCTTTGGGAAGCTCCTTTTTGCATTGCTCGGCATGGAAGAATACCTCCGCTTCGACACACCGCGTCCTGCCCGCTTGGGCGGCGGGGTTGTGGCGGGTCAAGTGCATGCACCCGTACAGCACGAATAAGTGGAGCATCTTTCTTCATCGATCCGGGTCTACCCACGCGCAATGTAGCACGGGCCGGGCTTGAGCTTGTCGGCGCCGCGGGCGAGACTGTCCGGCATGCTGCTCGAGCACATCCGCTCCTTCGCCGGCATCGTGTTCATCGCGGTCGCGGCCTTGCTGCCGATCATCGATCCGTTCGGCGGCGCCCCCATCTACCTCGCCATGACCTCGGGGCTGTCTCCGGAGGAGCGGGCACGCACCGCGAAGCTCGTCGCGCTCAACAGCTTCGTGCTGCTGCTCGCATCCATCCTGATCGGCGCCTATGTCCTCGATTTCTTCGGCGTCTCGATTCCGGCGGTGCAGGTCGCGGGGGGCATCGTGGTATGCGCGCTCGCCTGGTCGCTGCTCAATGGCCCGATCACTCCGAGCGTTTCCGCATCACCCACCGCTTCCAGCCCGGAAAGCCTGGTGCAACGCGCCTTCTATCCGCTCACGATGCCGCTTACCGTCGGCCCCGGGTCGATATCGGTCGCCGTTACCCTCGGCGCGAACCCGCCGCGGGACCTGCGCGCACTCTTGACCACGACGCTCGCGCACGTGCTCGGAGTGCTGATTACGGTGCTCGCGATCTACCTCTGCTACCGGTACGCGGACCGGCTGGTACGCCGCCTCGGAACGACGGGAACCAACATCATGATCCGCCTGACGGCCTTCATCCTGCTGGCCATTGGCACGCAGATCATCTGGAACGGAGTGCATACGATGCTCGACGGGGTGCTCCATCCGAGCGCCGCCGCTCCGCCCGCTGCCGTGGCGCTTCCCCGGCCCGCCACGGCGGCCAACGGCACGCTCGCGCTGCTCACCAAACGCTGACGACGAGCCACCGCTCATGGATAAGCCCATTCGCAGCGGCGACCTCACGACAGTCACATGCTGGATCGAAAGATGGGGCGCGGGCCAGCATCTACCGCGCCATCGGCACCCTCGAGCCTACCTGACGGTCGTGCTATCGGGTGGCTATGAGGAATGCGGCAGCCGAGGACGCTATCGCGTGCGTCCCGGAGATGTGTTGGTGCATGATGTCTTCGATTCACACCTCAATCGCTTTGCGGACCGGGACACGCATCTGCTCAATCTGGCGCTTCCCGGACTTGCCCCCGGCTTCGGCTTGGGGCGCATCGCCGATCCCGACGAGCTGATGCACGCCGCCGCGCGCGGCCCGGCGGAGGCGGGCCATTGTCTGCGCGAGCAGTTGGCCGAAGCCGAGTGCGGGCCCGAGGACTGGCCGGACCTGCTGGCGTGCGAGCTCCTCGCCAACCCCGGGTGCCCGCTCGGGCGCTGGGCCGATAGCCACGGATTTGCGGCCGAGACGATTTCCCGTGGTTTCGGTCGCGTGTTCGCCATCTCACCGGCGGCATTTCGCCTCGAGGCGCGCGCGCGCCATGCCTTCGTTCGCATCATCGCCGGTCATGAACCCTTGACCGCCATTGCCGCGGAGACCGGGTTTGCGGATTCGGCGCACATGTCACGCGCCGTCCGCGCTCTGACCGGCTTTCCGCCCGGACACTGGCGCAAGTCAAATTCGTTCAAGACATGAGGAACCCTCTTCGGATTAAATGCCGCCGATGAGCGCCGCGCAAATCTCAGCCGACCCTCGCTTTCGGCTCAAGATCGTTCCGATCGCGATCACGGCCGCACTCGGCTTCTTCGTGCCGTATGCGGGCGGCTTTGCGGCATTTCTTGCCAGCAAGGCTTTCCATACGCCATCGCCCTACGGCCCGACACTGCCGTGGCTCTACGCCCAACATGCCGGGCAGCTCCTGATCGCGCTCCCCATCATCGCGCTGCTGAAATACTGGCTCCTGCCCGCCGACTACGGCTTGCACCGGCCGCGCGGCAAGACCTACCTCGTGCCGGCCCTGCTCTGGGGCGTCTTCTTCGGCGTGCTGATGACGGCGGTCGACTATGCGCCGAACCTCATTGCACACACGAAGCCGGGCGTCGGCTACCCCCTCACCCCCGGCAACATCGGCGGCTGGCTGTTTTTCGAGGGGATTTATGTCGGCCCCACCGAAGAGATTCCCTTCCGCGCCCTGCTCGTGACTTATCTCGCCACCACGATGCCGGGGAAGCTGCGCCTCGGACGGTTCAACATGAATGGGGCCGGCATCATCGTGGCAGTGATCTTCGCGCTGCTGCACGCGACGAGCTTCGACACCCGTCAGTGGCCCGAGGCGCTCGGACAACAGCTGTATGCCTTTGCGCTCGGCGTCCTTTACGCCTACTGGCTGGAGAAGTCGCGCAGCGTCCTGGCGCCCATCATCGGACACAACGTGAGCGATGTGGTCGAATACCTGATTCTGTTCGCCTGGCTCGGCGTGTTATAGCGCGGCCCGCAGGGGCTTGCATCTTGGCGCCTCCGAAACATCTATAATAGCGCCTTCGCTGCAGAGCACAGAGTGCGCCATGCTGAGCCATGCGACGGTGGGGTCGAATCGCCTCGATGAGGCCAAGGCCTTTTATGACATCCTGTTGGCCAGCGTCGGTATCACCCGGCTCTTCGAGCACCCCTCGGGCGGACGCATCTACGGCAAGGACGGTCGGGTGGTGTTCGGAGTGGTCGGCCCATTCAATCGCGAGCCAGCCACCGTTGGGAATGGCTCGATGCTGGCATTTCATTTTGCAACGCCCGATGAGGTGGTTGCCTTCTACCGGAAGGCCCTGGAGCTCGGAGCCAAGAATGAAGGCGCTCCGGGATTTCGCGGTGGCTCGCCCTTCTTCATGAGCTATTTTCGCGATCTGGACGGGAACAAGCTCTGCGCCTACCACCAGGCGCCGGCGGTGTGACTGCAAAAGGAGCGGCGCGCATGAAAATCGATCTCAGCAACACGAGCGTGCTCGTCAGCGGCGCCAGCCGGGGCATAGGGGCGGCGGTGGCCCGCGCCATGGGGAAAGCGGGCGCCAAGGTCGCAATTCATTACCGGAACCAGCGCCAGGCGGCTGCCGCTCTCGCGCAGCAGATCGGCGCCACCGCCGAGCTCTTTCAGGCGGATCTTTCCAGGGTCGAGGAGTGCATCGCCCTCTGGCAGGCCGTGCTCGAGCGTTTTGGCCGCGTGAACACGCTCGTCAATAACGCAGGCGTTGCCATCTCCTCTCCCATGGAAGGCTCAACCGAAGACTGGTTGGACGGATGGGAGACCACCATGGCGGTGAATCTTCGTGCGCCCGCCGTTCTCTCCAAGCTCGCCATCGAGCACTTCTTGGGGCAAGGCGGCGGACGGATCATCAACATTTCCTCCCGCGCGGCCTTCCGCGGCGATCAGCCGCCCTATTTGGCGTATGCGGCCTCCAAGGGAGGGTTGGTCGCCCTGACGAGGTCCATTGCCCGAGGGTACGGCAAGGCCGGCATCCTCGCCTTCAACGTGGCGCCTGGCTTCACCCGAACGGAGATGGCGCAGGGTTTCCTCGATCAATACGGCGAGGACTACGCCACGAGCGACATCGCGCTGCGGCGGCTGACGGAGCCCGATGACATCGCCCCTTTCGTCGTGTTTCTCGCCAGTGGTCTCGCCGATCATTCCACCGGTTGCACGATCGACATCAACGCAGGCTCCTACCTCCACTGACAGAGCGTAGCGGCTCAGGCCGCCGCACGGCCGGCGCCGCCCCGGCGCTGCGGGGCAGCCGCCGCGCCGGCGGATGTACCGAGCCGATAGTGGCTGATCAGTCCCATCAGGCTCGTCGCCTGCTCGTTGAGCGCCTGTGCCGCCGCCGTCGCCTCCTCGACCAGCGCCGCGTTCTGCTGCGTCATCGCATCCATGGCGGCAACGGACTTGTTCACCTGCTCGATGCCCGATGCCTGCTCGCGGCCCGAGCGTGCGATCTCCGCCATCACGTCCGTCACCTTCTTTACCTGCGTCACGATCTCACCGAGCACCTTGCCGGACTCATCGACGAGCTTCGTTCCCTCGCTCACCTTGGCGACGGAATCCTGAATGAGCGTCTTGATCTCCTTGGCCGCTCCGGCGCTCCTCGAGGCGAGATTGCGCACCTCCGCGGCCACGACCGCAAATCCCCTGCCTTGCTCGCCCGCCCGTGCCGCCTCGACCGCCGCGTTCAGAGCCAGCAGATTCGTCTGAAATGCGATCTCATCGATTACCCCGATGATCTCCGCGATCCGGCTGCTCGCTTTGCTGATCTCGCCCATGGCGGCAACGGCGGAGCCGACCACGCTGCCGCCGCGCTCGGCGTGCTCGCGTGTCGTCACGGCCAGGCGGTTGGCTTGCACCGCGTTATCCGCGTTGTCCTTCACCGTGGAGGTCATCTGCTCCATCGAGGAAGTCGTTTCCGCGAGACTCGAGGCCTGCTCGTCCGTGCGCTGGCTCAAATCGAGATTTCCGCGCGTGATTTCCTCGGCGCCTCCCTGTACCGCGCGGCAGGCCTTGCTCAGCCCGGCGACCACTTCCATCATCGCGTGAGCCATGGAATTGACCGCAGTGGCCAGCGCTTTGAAGTCGCCCGATTTGTCATCAACGCTCATTCGCGAAGTGAGATCGCCCTCGACGGCCCGCCGCACGACCTGCATCGTCTCCGCCACCGTGGTGGAGACGCTGTCGACCAGCTCGTTGATGCTCGTCGAGAGCAGCAGCAGGCCGCCGGTCTTGCCGCTGATCGCGATGCGCCGGTCGCTCGCGCCGGCGAGCACCGCTTGGATGACCTCCTGGGATTCCCGCACCGCCGCCTCCAGTGCCCGCGCTTCGGCGACGCGCCGCGTGACGTTCCGCCCGATCCCGACCAGGCCGGTCACGTTGCCCGCCGCATCGCGCAGCGGCACTTTGGCCGTCTCGAGGTGCATGAGATGGCCCGCAGGATCGCGGCATTCCTCCTCCCGTGCCAACAGCGCCTTGCCGGAGCGGATCACCGCCTGCTCGTCCTCGTGGTAGCGAGCGGCAAGCTCCTGGGCGTGGAAATCAAAGTCGTTCTTGCCGAGGAGCTCGCTCGGGCTCTTCGCGCCCATGATGCGGGCGACCGCGACGTTGGCCAGAAGGAAACGGCCGTTGACATCCTTGACGTAGATCAGATCGGGCAGGTTATCGATCAGCGTGCGCAGCATTTCCCTTTCCGCGGCCGCGGCCGTTTCCCGGCCGATGCGCCGATTGCGCACGAGCAGATACCCCGCGACGGCGATCATCATCGCCAGCGCGAGGCTCGATACATAAAGCACGGAAGCCATCGGGTTGTCCCCGCGACCGTCAGGGAACCCAGGATTCCGCATCCGTTACCGCTACACCGCGACCGGCATCACGGCAGGGCGCGCGGTTCCGTGATCCTCGTCTAAGAGCGCGTACTCCGGCGCAGCCGGCTGGGCAACCTCAGTGAATCGCCACCACGGCCACGGACTTCGGCGGCAACCGGAACACCAGTGTACCGTCCTTGCCGGTACCCTTGAATGGGGCCGGTCTGATCGCATCGGGATGCGCGAAGGTGTTGTGAGCGTCCATCGCGCTTGCGGTGAGGACCTCGCCGCTTGCCGCGTGGGCGCTCGTGCCCTCGATCCGCGCCGACACCATGGCCGCGTGGCGCGGATCCAGGTTGACGAGCGCAAGGTGTATCGTGCCGGAGGTATCCCGCGCGGCCGTCGCATCGACCGCCGGCAACACCATCGGCCCGTACCGGTACGAGGGCGTGTCGATCCTCACCGGAAGATAGGTTGCGTCCTGGAACGGCACGTACATGCGATAGACGTAATACGTTGGCGTGAGGATCATGCGTTGCCCGCGCGTGAGAATCATGGCCTGCAGGACGTTGATCATCTGCGCGATGTTGGCCATGCGCACTCGATCGGCGTGGCGCATGAAGATATCGAGCGTGATCGCCGCCATCACCGCATCGCGCAGCGAATTTTGCTGATAGAGGAACCCGGGATTTGAACCCGGCTGCGGGTCGTACCACGCGCCCCACTCATCGACGAAGAGCGCGACGCGCTTTTGCGGGTCGTACTTGTCCATGATGGCCGCATGGCCGCTGATGTACTGATCGATCCGCTCTGCGGCTCTCAGCGTGGAGGCCCACTGGTCCTCGCCGAATCCGTAAGCGGCCCCCTTGTGCTTCCAGTTGCCCGTGGGGATCGTGTAATAGTGCAGCGACAGCGCATCCATGTAGGCGCCGGCCCGGGCCATCACCACATCGGTCCAATGATAATCGTCATCGTGCGCGCCGCTCGCGACCAGCTCCATCCCCTTGGGCGCATGATCCCGCACGAACGTGGCGTAGCGGCGGAAGAGGTCCGCGTAATATTCGGGCCGCATGTTGCCGCCGCAGCCCCAGGCTTCGTTGCCGATGCCGAAGAAGGGCAGTTGCCAGGGCCGCTCAGCCCCATTCCGCCGCCGCAGTTGCGCGAGCGTGCTGTCGGAATCCGAGGTGATGTATTCCACCCAGTCGGCCATCTCCTGCGGCGAGCCGGAGCCGAGATTGCCGGTGAGGTAGGCGTCGGCGCCGATCATCTTGAGGAAATCGAAGTACTCGTGTGTACCGAAGGCGTTCGACTCGGTTACGCCGCCCCAATGCGTGTTGATCCGCACCGGACGCTGTGCCCGCGGCCCGATGCCATCGCGCCAGTGATACTCATCGGCAAAGCAACCACCCGGCCAGCGGACCACCGGCACATGAAGCGCCTTCAGCGCCGCGACCACATCGTTGCGGATCCCCCGAGTGTTGGGAATGGAGGAGCCCTTCCCTACCCAGATGCCGCCGTAGATGCCGCGCCCGAGGTGCTCGCAGAACTGCCCGAAGATGTGCCGGTCGATCTTCGGTCCCGGCGCGCTCGAGCGCACCGTGAGCGAGAC
>JBAUOO010000217.1:0-28784 GCA_049579785.1 Steroidobacteraceae bacterium | reverse complement strand
CCCGAGGGATTCGATCTCAACGCCATCAACCGGACACTGCGCTTCGGACCGCCTCCAGCCGCCCAGACCCCTCGCGCCTCCGGCCGGCGCGTTAAGTCATGGGGGCGCCGTGGGAATCCAGGCTAGGCAGAGAACGGTGCAGGCGCGGAACCGCTTACCGAGGCCATTCGCCGGGTGCGAGGCGGTATGCCGACTCGCCGCTGCGGGCGCCGCTCGCATCGAAGCGCCGCTCGGTGAGGTAACACCGGCCTGTGGGCTCGATGGCGACGATGGTGGAGCAGCGGGTCCCGTAGCTTTCGTGCAGGACGAAGGGGGAGGATAGGGTTCGCTCCCACTCCGGTGAGAGTCCGGTGTTCGGCCCTCTGAGACCCGGGCTCGCGAGTGCGAACGCGCCAGGAAACCCGTCAGCGGCGGGCTCGCGGTCCTCGAGCAGCGCGAAGAGCGCGCCGTCCTCGGCGTCAGAGCCACGCCCGAGCCAGTTCTCGAACCGGCACCGCACCCGGCGCAACTTTGGCCAGGGCGTATCGAGCCGCTCGTTCGACAGCCCATGCACGCCCGCAGACAGCGCGCGTGCGAACGGCGAGCCGCGATTCGAGCCATACCAGAGAGATGTGTCATCGGCCAACAGGAGGTTGAATCCGCCGTACCCCGCGGCCTCATGCTCCAGCGCACCGAGATATTCACCCGGACCGGCCGTGCCCGCGAGATACCGCGGAATCAGGCTGCCGCGGGAGGCGGCTGCGGGCGGCGGGCGGAGGAGATCGCGGAAATTGGTGACTACCCCGAAGCGCCGGCGCCGATCCATCCCCAACCAGGTGCCGCCCGCGCGCAGATCGCGCCCGGCCAGAATGTCATCCGGAGCCGGCCAGCGGCCGAATGCCGCCGCCGGGCGATCGTGGTACTCATCGCGATTCGCAGCGATCACCAGGCGGTATCGCGGATGCGCTTGCCATGCGAGCACGAGCAGGCACATGCGGGGTCATTTCCCCTCGAGCCAGGCGCTGATCAGACGCCGGGAGATCGAGTGCACGGGCGGCAGCAGGGCGGCGCCGGCGTGGATCTGCTCGCGAGTGAACCAGCGGGCGTCCTCGAGCTCGCCACTCGCGTGGACGGGCCGGCTGTCGGGAGGCGCCCAGGCGCGAAAGCCGATCATCAACGAGGCGGGAAATGGCCAGGGCTGAGAGGAATCGTAGCGCGCGCCGGCCACCCGCACGCCGGTCTCCTCCATCACCTCGCGAGCGACGGCATCCTCGAGGCTCTCTCCCGGCTCGACGAATCCGGCGATGGTGGAGTAGCGACCCGCGGGCCAAGTTGCCTGCCGGCCGAGGAGCGCGCGTTCTCCATCGGTGACCAGCACGATGATGGCCGGGTCGAGACGGGGAAAGAACTCCTGCGCGCAGGCCTCATTCGAGCAGCGCATGCTGTGTCCCGCGCGTTGGGTAAGCGTGGCGGCGCCACACGCGCCGCAGTACTGCTGGCGCGCGCGCCAGATCGAAAGCGCGCGCGCATAGGCGAGGAGGCCGGCCTCGTCCCCGGCCAGAAGCGGTGAGAGGGGACGTAGCTCCTCGAAAGAAGCGCCGTGCGGCAACGCCATGGCGCTGTCCGGGCCGAGCTCGACCAGCACACAGCGTCGCTCCCTGAACCAGCCGAGCAGCACGAGGCGGCTCGAGTCGGTGGCGGCCACGCGCCCGCCCTCGAGGAAGGCGATGCGCGGCTGCGGCTGGGTGTAGAGGAGATGCCGCGTGCCGCTGCCCAGCAGATAGAGGGTCCCGGGGTCCTCGAGCGCGGCCCGGGCCCAGTCCGCACCCGCGCGCTGCTCGCTGCGACGGTCGACATAGGGACCGGAAAAGAAGTTCGGCCGATCGGAGTCCATCGCGCGATTCTATTATGAAGCGCTGGATCCGGGCTTTGCGCTGCGCAGTCCCTGCTGCGCGCAAAGCTCCGGGGTGGCCGTCCGTGGCCACCCGTGCGACGCATGCGTCGCACCCTGCCCGGCCCAGCGCCCCGATTAAAAAGCGTGGTTTTTGCTCGGGGCTCCGCCACCTGCGGCGGCGGGGCACATCCTTGTGCCTGGCTGCAGCTTCAACTTTCAGCCGTGTTGCGCGGCGATGGCGCAGTGATGGCAACGCTTCTCCCGGATCGGGAAGCGCTCGACCACGATGAGACCACCGCACTCACAGCATCTGCCGAGCCGCAGCTGATCGCCACGCGCGAGGCACTCCGCGAGGAAAACCGCATACTCGAACGAGATCGATGGGACCAGGATCAGGGTGGCGTAGGTCTCGAACGCGGTGCAGAGCGAATCCCCGCGGGCGATGTCGGGAAGCCTGATGCCGACCGATGGCTCTGCCGGGACCAGCCCGGCGAGTGCGAAAAAGCTTGCCAGCACGGCCGTTTCCTGTTGGATCCTCAGCGAGCGCGTGAAGTAGGCGGCCTGATGAGGCGATTTGCCCCGATGGCGCGGAACATAACAGGCGGCGCGGCTGAGATAGGACCGATAGAGCTTGCGGATGCGATCGTCGGTCAGTCCCGTCCAGGCGCGGATCGTCTGGGTACGCGCCTCGTGAGTCAGGAAACGCAACGCCAGCTCGAGGCGCTGCCGATCGCGATCGTAACGGTCTTCGGAGATGCGCATGACCGGCTCCCCACAGTGCGTGATCGGGATGAGACCCTCGTACATTATTGGGAATTTTTTCCCAAAACTCAATCCGGTCATTTTGGGCAAAAATTCCCAATTTCAGCTGTTGCCTCCGGCGCGCCGCGCGGTACCATGGCGGCAACCCGCGGGGAGGGGTCGTCGTCATGTTGCGCAACGAGATGCTTGTGGCGTTGGATCTTCGGGCGCTCGGTCGCGCCGCCTGCTGGCTGCGGCGGGAGATGCTCGAATCCCTGACCGAGGTCAACCACCGGTGCCTGGGGCTGCTTGCCGAGCAGTCGCTGGCGCTCGGGCCTCAGGCCCAGCCGGCGTTGCGACAGGTGGGGGAGCTCTGGCGGGCGCTCGATGAGCGCGCCCGCTGGCAGGCCGCCGCTTGTCCGTATCTGATGGTCGACGCCTGTTTCGGCGAGCCGCAGCGTTGGCAATGGCTGAGCGGCCCGCGGGTCGGGGAGGCGCCAGGCGTTCCCTACGCCGCTTTTTTCACCGTGCCGCAGACCGTCGCCGTGGCCCGGACGGTGTTCGTGTACGCCTGGTCGTTGGTCGCCGGTCATGCGGCCGGCGCACGGCTCGTGCTCGGTATCCACCCGCATTGCGCGAGCTTGCTCGGTGCCTGCACGGTGGCGCAGGTCCACGAGCTCGCCGAGCGCTACTCGGGGTGGCTGCGGCCGCGATGGCTGAAGCGAGTAAGGCTCTGGCGGCAAATGCTGGTGGCTGCCGCCGAGAATGATGCGGTGACTCTCGAGCGCTCGCGAATGCAGGGACTGCAGATGCTGGCGGCGGAGGCCTGGGATGCCGCCCGGCAGGAAGTGCGCGCCGTCGCGAGAACGCGCAGCGCTTTGCTGCAGCTTCAGTGAAGGGAGTCGATCAGCGTACGCAAAGTATCGGGGGAGACCGGTTTGACCAGGTGATGGTCGATTCCCGCACGTCGTGAGCGGCGGCGGTCATCGTCCTGGCCATAGCCGGTGATCGCGATCAGAACGGCGTCCTTGCCCTGCGGCAGGGTGCGCAGCCGCTCGGCCACCTCGTACCCATCCATTCCCGGCAGACCAATGTCGAGGATCACCGCCTCGGGTTGCCACTGCCGCGCCGTCTCGAGCGCGCTCGGGCCATCATAGGCGTACGCCACCTCGTGGCCCCACATCTCGAGCAGCATCGACATGCTCTCCGCCGCGTCCTTGTTGTCGTCGACCACCAGCAAGCGCCTCGATGTACTCATGCACTGCGCTCCTCCGAACGAGACCGTCCCACTGGCCATCCATGGCGGCAAGGCACCCGGGGTCGCGGCTCACCCTCGATAAATGTCGATCTGCCGCAGACCGTTCGAGTCGCGGGCCCCGCGGAACATCCCTTCGGTGGTGAACTCCGTGACGATCCTTCCGCCGCGGTCGATTGCGATGACCCCTCCGCTTCCGCCCAGCTCACGGAGCCTGCCCTGCAGCAACTCACGTACCGCCTCCGGCAACGCGAGACCCCGGAGCTCCACGGCCGCGCAGATGTGGTATGCGGCGACCGTACGGATGAAATATTCACCATGACCCGTGGCAGATACCGCACAAACTCCGTTCTTGGCGTAGGTCCCGGCGCCGATGATCGGCGAATCGCCAACGCGTCCTTGGCGCTTGTTGGTCATGCCGCCGGTGGAGGTCGCGGCGGCAAGATTGCCCGCGGCATCGAGCGCGACCGCTCCCACCGTTCCTTGCGATGAGGGCATGAGATCCGAGACCGAGCGGCCGCCGCGCTCGCTTTCGAGCTGCGCCCGGCGCTCCTCGGTGCGAAAATAGTCATTCGGCACCAGGCTCAGGCCCTCCTCGAGCGCGAACTCCTCCGCCCCGGCGCCGACCAGGAGCACGTGCCGGGATTTCTCCATCACCCGGCGCGCGAGCTCGATCGGATTTCTCACATGACGCACGGCCGCCACGGCCCCCGCCCGCTGCTGGCGGCCGTCCATGATCGCGGCGTCGAGCTCCGCGGCCCCCTCGCGGGTCAGCGCCGCGCCGCGGCCGGCATTGAAGAGCTCGTTATCCTCGAGCGTTCGCGCGGCGGCGGTGACGGCATCGAGGCTCGAGCCCCCCTTCTCGAGGATGGCGTATCCGAAGTCGAGAGCGGCTGCGAGGCCCTCGCGGTAGCGACGTTCCCTTTCATCCGACAGCGTCTGTCGCGGCATCGCGCCGGCGCCGCCGTGAATGGCGATCGCATGCATGAGAGATCCTCCGAGATCCGATTGCGCGGGCCGATTTCTTCAGAAAACCCGCTATCATCGATCAGATCTTACAGGCGAAGGCGCTCATGCCGCAGCGAATTCGAAGCATTCTGGTCGCCAACCGTGGAGAGATCGCCATTCGTGTCATGCGGGCCGCGAGTGAGCTCGGCCTGCGGACCGTGGCCATTTATTCGCAGGAAGACCGCTTCTCGCTGCATCGCACCAAGGCCGATGAGAGCTATCCCGTCGGCCGCGGCAAGGGACCGATCGAGGCGTACCTCGATATCGGGGACATCCTGCGCATCGGGCATGAAGCCCGGGTCGAGGCCATTCATCCGGGCTACGGGTTTCTCGCCGAGAATCCCGAGTTCGCGCAGGCCTGCGCGGTGGCCGGGATCATCTTCGTGGGCCCGCGGTCCGAGACGATGCGCACCCTGGGCAACAAGGTGGCGGCGCGCAAGCTGGCGACCTCCGCCGGCGTGCCGGTCATGCCCGCCACGGCGGCGTTGCCCGCGGCGCTCGAGGACTGCGTGCGGCTCGCCCGGGAGATCGGCTACCCGGTAATGCTCAAGGCGAGCTGGGGAGGCGGCGGGCGGGGCATGCGCATCGTCGAGAGTGACGCGCAGCTCGCGGAACTTTTGCCCGTGGCCCGGCGGGAGGCGAAGGCGGCGTTCGGAAACGACGAGGTCTATCTCGAGAAGCTGGTGCGTCGCGCGCGCCACGTGGAGGTGCAGATTCTGGGCGATGTCCATGGGGGACTGGTACACCTGTACGAGCGCGACTGCACGGTTCAGCGCCGCAATCAGAAGGTGGTCGAGCGCGCACCCGCGGTGTTTCTGAGCGATGCGCAACGCTCGGAGCTGTGCGGGGCCGCGCTCGCCATCGCCCGGGCCGCGAGCTATCTCAACGCCGGCACTGTGGAGTTCCTGCAGGACGCCGACTCCGGCAGTTTCTACTTCATCGAGGTCAATCCCCGCATCCAGGTCGAGCATACCGTCACCGAGTGCGTGACCGGTATCGACCTCGTCAAGGCGCAGATCCGCATCGCCGAGGGCGCCCGGCTCGGGACGGCGGAAAGCGGCGTGCCGCCGCAGGAGGAGATCCGCATCGGCGCCCATGCGCTGCAGTGCCGGATCACCACCGAGGATCCGGAAAACAACTTCATCCCGGATTACGGCAAGATCACCGCCTACCGCAGCCCCGCGGGCTTTGGCATCCGCCTGGATGCGGGCACCGCCTACACCGGGGCGATCATCACCCGCTCGTACGATTCGCTCCTGGTCAAGGTGACGGCCTGGGCGCCGACTCCCGAGGAAACCATCGCGCGCATGCATCGCGCGTTGTGGGAGTTCCGCATTCGCGGCGTGGTCACCAACCTGCGCTTCCTCGATCAGCTGATCACGCATCCGCGCTTTGGGCGCGGCGAGTACACCACCCGCTTCATCGATGAGACACCGGAGCTCTTCCGCTGGCCACCGAAGCGCGACCGCGCCACGCGCATCCTGACCTACATCGCCGAGACCATCGTCAACGGCCATGCGGAAACCCGCGGCCGCCCGCGCCCCGCGCGACTCGAGACGCCGAAGCTGCCGTCGGCGGCGCTCCCCGATCCGCCGGCGGGGGCCCGGCAGAGACTCGAGCAGCTCGGGCCCGAGCGTTTCGCGAAATGGATGCTGGGTGAGGAGCGGGTGCTGCTCACCGACACCACGCTGCGCGATGCGCATCAGTCGCTGCTTGCGACGCGCATGCGCACGATCGACATGATCGCCATCGCGCCCTACTACGCGAGCCTGCTGCCGCAACTCTTCTCGTTGGAATGCTGGGGCGGTGCGACCTTCGATGTGGCGATGCGCTTTCTCAGGGAGGACCCGTGGGAGCGGCTGACGCTGCTGCGCGAGCGGGTGCCGAATCTGCTGCTGCAAATGCTGCTGCGGTCCGCGAACGCCGTCGGTTACGCCAACTATCCGGACAACGTGGTGAGGTTCTTCATCGCACGCGCCGCGGAGCGCGGCATCGATCTGTTTCGCATCTTCGACTCGCTCAACTGGGTCGAGAACATGCGCGTGGCCGTAGAGGCGGTGCTCGATTCGGGCAAGCTCTGCGAGGCCGCGATCTGCTACACCGGAAACTTGAGCGATCCGCACGAGACGAAGTACACCCTCGATTATTACCTGAAGCTCGCACGCGAGCTCAAGGCGGCCGGGACGCACGTGCTCGGGATCAAGGACATGGCGGGACTTTGCCGACCGCGGGCCGCCTACGCGCTGGTCAAGGCCTTGAAGGAGGAAGTCGGGCTGCCGGTGCATTTCCACACCCACGACACGAGCGGCATCGCCGCGGCGAGCGTGTTGGCCGCGGTCGAGGCGGGCGCGGATGCCGTCGACGGCGCCATCGATGCGATGAGCGGTCTGACATCGCAGCCGAATCTGGGCTCGATCGTCGAGGCGCTGCGCCACGGACCGCGCGACTCCGGCGTCGATCCGGCGAAACTGCGCCTGCTGTCCTCCTACTTCGAGCAGGTGCGCCGGCTCTACGCCGCTTTCGAGAGCGATATCCGCTCCGGCGCATCCGAGGTCTACGTGCACGGGATGCCCGGCGGCCAGTACACCAATCTGCGCGAGCAGGCCCGCTCGCTCGG
The DNA here is from genome assembly GCA_049579785.1 of Steroidobacteraceae bacterium. GTDB lineage: Bacteria > Pseudomonadota > Gammaproteobacteria > Steroidobacterales > Steroidobacteraceae > 13-2-20CM-66-19. Next base: position 21,290 of record JBAUOO010000217.1, on the reverse strand, counting down.
GATCGACAACGCGCACTGGCCCGAGGTCGCGCAGGCCTACGCCGACGTCAACGCCATGTTCGGCGACATCGTCAAGGTTACCCCGACCTCGAAGGTGGTCGGCGATCTGGCGCTGCTCATGGTGACGAGCGGCCTGACACCGCAGCAAGTGCTCGACCCGCAGGTGGATGTGCCGTTCCCCGAGTCCGTGGTGCAGCTCTTCCACGGCGACCTCGGGCAGCCCTACGGCGGGTTTCCGCAGGCCCTGCAACGCAAGGTGCTCAAAGGCGTGGCCCCCCTCGAGAAGCGCCCGGGCGCGCAGATGCCGTCGGTCGATCTCGCCGCCGAGCGCGCCAGGGTCCAGCAGAAGCTGACTCGCCCGGTGACCGATGAGGATCTCGCTTCCTTCCTGATGTATCCGCGTGTCTGGCTCGACTATGCCGCCGAGCGGGCGCAGTACGGCGATGTCGGCATTCTGCCGAGCACGGTCTTCTTCTATGGAATGGAGCCGGGTCAGGAAGTGAGCGTGGAGCTCGAGCGCGGCAAGACGCTCATCGTGCGCTACGTGGCCGCGAGCGAGATCCACGAGGACGGCACTCGCACCGTGTTCTTCGAGCTCAACGGTCAGCCCCGATCGGTGCGCGTGCCCGATCGCAGCCAGGTCGCCAAGCGGCCGCCGCAGCGCAAGGCCGAGCCCGGCAATCCCCGACAGGTCGGGGCGCCGATGCCCGGCACCATCGCGACCATCGCGGTCGCCGCCGGCCGCAAGGTCGCGCGCGGCGACATGCTGGCGACGCTCGAGGCGATGAAGATGGAGACCGCGGTGCGCGCGGAGCTCGACGGCGAGGTGGTGGAAGTGCTGGTGAGTCCGGGACAGCAGGTGGATGCGAAGGATCTGCTGGTGGTGCTGGGCTGATCTGCCGACCCGCGGGCGGTGATCCGTGTCGACAACGTGTCAGGTCAGATGAGCGGTTGGCCCACGCCGGCCCGGATGCCAGCCAAACCAACCTCCAGGCTATGGATCTTCCTCGTCTGGCTCGCTTCTTTTTACGCGACATGGCTGTTGTTGGTCGCTTCAGGACACCATGGGGATACGCTGCGAGACCATTGGGGCATTGCCGCCGCCATGGCCTTCGGGTCCTATGCCGCCGGCTCGACACCCTTGGGCGGAGGCACCATCGGGTTTCCCGTGCTGGTGCTCCTGTTTCATCAGCCGGCGACGCTCGGCCGTGATTTCAGCTTTGCGATTCAGTCGATCGGCATGACCAGCGCCAGCATCTTCATCCTGTGCCGTCGCCAGCGGCTGGAATGGGTGATCCTGCGCTGGTGCCTGCTGGGCGCGCTCCTCGGCACACCACTCGGCGTTCTGCTGGTCGCGCCGCACGTGCCGGGCATCGCGATCAAGCTGACTTTCGCCGTGATCTGGGCAAGCTTCGGAGTGCTGCACCTGTATCGTACCAACGATATCTGCCGGAACGTGGGGGAGACTCCGGCGGCTCACCGTTTCGATCGCAACCTCGGCTTTGCCGTGGGTCTGCTCGCTGGGGCCACCGTGGCCTCGATCACCGGCGTCGGCATAGACATGATTCTCTATGCGCTGATGGTGTTGCTCATGCGCGCGGATCTGAAGGTTGCCATTCCGACTACGGTCATCGTCATGGCCTTCACATCGCTGGTGGGAATAGCGACCAAAAGCCTATGCGGCGGAGTGCAGCCGGGGGTGTACGAGAACTGGTTGGCGGCGGCGCCGGTAGTCGCGCTCGGGGCGCCGCTCGGCGCGTTCATCGTCAACCGGACGGGGCGCAAGCCCACGCTTTACATCGTTGCCTTCCTTTGCATCGGTCAATTCTTCTGGACGCTGCACCAGTCGCTGCCGGTTCTCGGCTCGCTGGGAGTCGCCGCCGCGCTCGTCTCCGTAATGGCGTTCAACATCGCCCTTGAATTTCTCTGGCGAGCGGGAGAAAGACTTGGCCGCCGCTCCCTGCGCACCGCCCGGACGCCCAGCCCCGTCATGGAGCAGCCCTAAGCCCCGAGAAACATCCGGTAAGCCGGATTGTCGGTCTCCTCCGAGTAGGCGTAGTGCAGCTCGTTGAGGTGCTGGAGGAAATCGGCCCGCTCGCCGGCGGCGACCTGGATTCCGGCGAGCACCCGGCCGTAGTCCGAACCGTGATTGCGGTAGTGAAAGAGGCTGATGTTCCACCGCCCGCCCACCGCCTGCAGAAACTTCAGCAGCGCGCCCGGGCGCTCCGGGAACTCGAAACGATAGAGCCGCTCATCGCGGATGCCGTGCGCGCGACCGCCGATCATGTAGCGCACGTGGAGCTTGGCCAGCTCGTTGTCGGTCATGTCAGTGACCGCGTAGCGGGCTTCGCGCAGCGCGCGAATGACCGCATCCTTCTCCATCCGTCCCTGGGAGAGCCCGAAGCTGACGAAGATCTGCGCCGCCTGCTCGCTTTCGTAGCGGTAGTTGAATTCCGTGACGCTACGGTGGCCGAGCTGCTCGCAGAAGCTCAGAAAGCTCCCCGGACGCTCCGGGATCGTGACGGCGAGCAGCGCCTCGCGCTCACCACCGAGGTCGGCACGCTCCGCGACATGCCGCAGGCGGTCGAAGTTGATGTTGGCGCCACTGTTGATCGCGACCACCCGCCGGTCGCGCCACCCCTCGCGGGCGATGTACTTCTTCAGGCCCGCGACCGCCAGCGCGCCGGCCGGCTCGACGATGGAACGCGTGTCCTCGAACACGTCCTGGATGGCGGCGCAGATCTCGTCCGTGTCGAGCAGCACGATCTCATCCACGTGTCCGCGGCAGAGCGCGAACGTCTCCTCGCCCACGCGCCTCACCGCGACGCCGTCGGCAAAGATTCCGACCCTGTCGAGCGTAATGCGCCGCCCCGCCTTCAGTGACTCGTACATGCCGGCCGCGTCCTCGGGCTCCACCCCGATGATGCGGACGTTGGGATAGAGGTACTTGACGTAGACCGCGATGCCCGCGATCAGCCCGCCGCCACCCACCGGCACGAAGATCGCATCGAGATTGCCGCCCGTCTGCCGCAACAACTCCACCGCAATGGTGCCCTGGCCCGCGATCACATCCGGATCATCGAACGGGTGTACGAAGATGAGACTGCGCTCGCGCGCAAGCTCGAGCGCCCGCTCGAGCGCCGTGTCATAGTCGTCGCCGTGCAGCACGACCTCGCCGCCCAGATCGATGACCGCCTGCACCTTGATCTGCGGGGTGGTGCGCGGCATGACGATGGCCGCCGGAATCGCGCGTCGGCGTGCCGCGAGCGCCACTCCCTGCGCATGATTGCCCGCCGAAGCGCACACCACGCCGCGCTTGGCCGTCGCATCGGAGAGATGCGCGATGCGGTTGTAGGCGCCCCGCAGCTTGAAAGAGAAGACCGGCTGCAGGTCCTCGCGCTTCAGCAGCACGTGATTGCCGAGCCGTCGCGAAAGCCGAGGCGCCTCCTCCAGGGGTGACTCGATCGCAACCTCGTAGACGCGAGCTTTGAGAATGCGCTCGATGTAAGGGCTGGCCATTGGCGCCAGCTTAGCGAAATTCCGCTTTCAGTGATGATCCGACTTCGAGGGCCTCTCAAGGATGGGCGGTCGCTTGCTGCCCGCCTTGCGCCGCGCATCCGACAGCGCCGCCGCCGGCGGCTCCAGCACGCGACACGGCGGCCGATCGGGATGCTTCTGCAGCAGAAGCGGCATGGCCACGTTGTAGACCGGCGTGCCCGTGCCCGTGCTCGTGCGGCCTTCGGGCGTGCCGTAGTGCGCGTGCCCGTGCGCGCGCCCGCTCCGGCGCGGCGGGTCTGTCAGGGAACGCTGCTCTCGCGCGAGCAGTACCTGACCGATGTTGGTATGTGGGGATTCGACGATGCTCAGGCCGCTGCGCTTCCTGGGGCAATTGACTAGCGCAGAAACGCTTCCAGCGCCTGCGCGGCGATCTCGGGCGCCGTCTCGAAGACCGAGCCGCCGCGTTCGGGCAGCTCGACGAGTCTGGCTCTCGCCGGCACCTCGCGCGAGCTTCCCGCTTCAATCCCGAGGCGCAGCACGAGAAGCGGAACGGAGAGCTGTGCCAGGCGGGTGCGCAGCGGATAGTCACGCTCCGCCGCGGCGGCGCCCGCGGCCTGAGCCGAGTTGCGCAGCCGCTCGGCCACCACGGTGGTCACGATGTCGGGCGTGGCACCGGCGCCGCAATAGGCCACCGCGCGCCCCCATTCCTCGAGCAAGTGGCTGCCGTCCGCAGCGGCCGGGCGTCGCGATGGCGCCGCCTCAGATGACCGCCCGGGTTGGACACGCGCGCCGCTCTCCGGCGAGACCGGCGGTGACACCAGAACCATGCGCCGGACCTGACCGGGACGTGCGCTCGCAAGCTCGACGGCGACAAGTGCGCCGAAGCCATGGCCTAGCAGATCGACCCGTCGCAGGCGCATGGTGTCGAGGAAATCGCCGATTGCGGCTGCGTGCTCCGCGACACCGGCGTCCAGCGGCGGCGGGTCCGAATCACCAAAACCCGGCAGATCAGGGGCGAAAATCGAGCGTCCGGCGCCGGCCACGGCCAGGAAGCGCTCGAAGACCCGTCCGGAGAGCGGGCTCGGATGGAGGCACAGCAGCGGGGTGCCCTCCTCGAACCCGCCGCCCGCCGGGATGGCATTGTGGACGTGCAGGTGGCCGTAGCGACACTCGAAGTAGCCGCGACGGACACGGACCTTGCCCGCAGCGCCGGCGCCGGCCAGCGCGGCTTTTTGGGGCCGGGCCGCCGCCGGCCGGTGCGAGGGGGGTTCTTTGGGCATAGTGGCAGCGCGGATTGTGCCGCAGCGGCCGTTCGGGTTTAAGCTATTCGCATGCTACGCACCCTCGCCGGCTCCCTGGCTCTGCTCGCGATCCTGCTGCTGGGAGGCTGCGGCCTCGCCGAGACCGGGGTCAGCGCCGCGGCCGGGGGCGCCTCGGAGGCGCAGCAGGCGAAGCAAGCGAAAGAGACCGAGGCGAAGATGCAGCAGCAGATCAATGCCGCGTATCAGCAGGACGCCGCGCGGCGGAAAGCGGCGGAGGCCGAAACTCAATAATAAGGGTCGGAGCGATGCGCAACCTCGAAGTCAGGATCAGGCGAACGCCCGCGACGGCGGGGGATTTCGAGGTAGTGCCGGGCGAGGTGCCTCGGCTCACCAACGGCGGAATACTCTGCCGCGCGCGCTGGCTGGCGGTCGATCCATTCATTTGCGTGCCCTCGGGCGCGCGCCCGCGCCCGAAGCCCGGTCCGCAGCCCGGTGATGTGGTGCCGGCATTGGGTGTCTGCGAGGTGCTCGAGTCGCGGCACGATGTCTTCGCGGTCGGCCAACATGTCGTTCTCCAGTGTGGCATGCGCGAGCTCTGTGTCTCCGATGGTCAGCATGTCTGCGCGCTGCATCCCGGCCAGGCGCCCGTCTCGACGGCGCTCGGCCTGCTCGGTCCGTCCGGCATGGCGGCCTACTTCGGTCTACTCGATCTCGCCAGATTGCGTCCCGGTGAGACAGTGCTGGTATCGGCCGCGGCGAATGCGGCGGGCGCGATGGCCGGCCAGGTGGCGAGGATCAAGGGTGCGCGGGCGATCGGCATCGGCGGCTCGCGCGAGAAGTGCGACTGGGCGACGCGCCATGCGCGCTTCTCGGCGTGTGTCAACCAACACGCTGAAAACCCGGGGATCAGGCTGCGGCAGCTGGCACCGAACGGGTTCGATGTCTACTTCGACAACTCCGGCGGCGAGCTCCTCGAGACCGTGCTCTCTGGCCGTCATCTCGCTCCGGGCGGCCGCATCGTTCTCAACAGCGCGCGCAGGGACGATCCAGCCGAGCTCCTGACCCGCGCAGGGTATGCGCCCGGAGAAGTGCGCGTGCTGTGGCTGAACGCCGCGGATTACGAGCATCGCCGCGGCGAGTTTCTGAAGGATGCCATCGCCTGGTACGGCGCGGATCGGCTGGTGTGCCGGGAAGATGTGGCCGACGGGCTGGAGAATGCGCCCGCGCACCTCATCAAGGCGATGCGCGGGGAAACCTTCGGTCGGCCACTGATTCGACTTGGCTGAAACGGGCCTGCGGCCGTTTCAGCGGCCAGCCCCTTGATTCATTTCACCTTGCTCACTTGCTTTTGACGAGCGTCTGTTCAGGACCCGGCTCTATTTGCCTCGTCGGGCTGACTTTCTCGCCGGGCGCCGCGTCGGTCTCTTCGCTGCGGTCTTGCGGCGGGTGGTCCGCTTCGAGGCTGCCTTCTTGCCGGGCGACTTTCTGGCCGACCGCTTGGAAGCCGCCGGGCGCTTCTTCGCCTTCGCGGCTACGCGCGGGCCCGGGCGGACCCGGGAAGTGGCCCGCCGGGAAGCGGCTTTTCGAGCGGCCGGCCGCTTCGCAGCAGCCTTGCTCGGGACCGTGGTGGTGGCTGGCTTGGCGGGCTTCGAAGCGCTTGCAGTGGCCGCCGGCTTGGCGAGCTCGTGCACCGCGAATGCGCCGCCCTGAGGATCGAGGATCTGCGCGATGCGGCTACCTCCGGGAACCTCCATCGGTCCTTGCGTGACCTGACCGCCGGCCGCCTTCGCGGCGGCGGCCGCGCGATCGGCGCTTGCGACCCCGATATAGGTGAGCCAGTGCGGTGGCTTCGATGCGTCCATGAGCTTGTAGAGGCCGCCGACCTGCGCGCCGCCGTGCTCGATGAGCTGGTAGATGCCGCCCGGACCCATGTCATGGGCAGGCCCGCGGCTCCAGCCAAAGAGCTCCGAGTAGAACGCCAGCGCGCCCTGCGGGTCGCTCGTCGCCAGCTCGTGCCAGGAGAAATCGCTCGCGGGAGCGCCGCCAGTGGGCGAGCCACCGGGCGTGAAGACCGCGAATGCGGCGCCCTGGGGGTCGGAGAGCACCGCGAAGCGCCCGACGGTGGGAATGTCGGCGGGTGGCCTCAGCACCTTGCCGCCGAGCCGCTGCGCGGCGGCCGCAGTGGCATCGACGTCGGGCGTACCGATGTAGACGAGCCAGCTCGGCGGGGCGCCGGACTGGCGAGCGGATTCCGGCTGGGCCATGAGGCCCCCGGTCTGCGTTTTGCCAGCCACCCACAGGGTGTAGTCGGGCATCCCGGAAGCCTGGGTCTTCCACGGGAGGACTTTGGAATAGAAGGCGGCCGCGGCTTGCGGATCGGTCGTCATCAGCTCGTGCCAGACGAATCGCCCCCGAATCTCAGCGTTGCTCATGTGAGGTTGCCTTTTCTTGACGAGCGGCGTCGTTTCCAACTCCCTGCATTTTGCACCGATGCGCGCCGCAGTTCCATGTCATCGTGAAGGGGCGAGGCTCATGCGCCTCGGCTTTACGGGTGCGCCAGTCAAATCAGCGCCACGAACTCACCCCCGAACGCGGCCATGCGCTGCGCCTGATGTACCAGATGGGCGGTGAGCGTGAGGCGGGCGCGGCCGCGACGCACGAGAGTGATGCGGAACCGCTCCCAGGCGAGCTCGTCGGAGAAGCGGCAGAGCGCCTCGAAGTCCCCCGCGATGGGGCGCTCGTATTCGATACTGCCGCGCTGGATGACGAGCCGCGCGCGCAGGCTTGCGCGCTCGATTCTCAGGTGCAACAGCGCCCAGGCCGAGAGAACCGCGAGCGCCGCGCCGCTGCCCCCGAAGACGGTCTCATTGTGGTTGACGTTCGGAGCGAGAGGGGCCCAGAGCTGCACCTGCTCGAGCCCGGCCATCTCGACCCGCACGCCCATCGCGGCCGCGAGCGGAATCTGCTCATGCAGATAGCGCTCGAGGAGCTGCTCCGGCGCTCCGCGCACGGGATCTACCGCGCCTACCAGCTTCCGGTGTTCGGCATCGAGGCCCACGGCTCCGCGGGCGCAAGCGGCGCTCCACGCTGCAGCAGCTCGATCGAGATCTGATCGGGCGAACGGACGAACGCCATGCGCCCGTCCCGCGGCGGCCGGTTGATGGTCACGCCGTGATCTCTGAGGCGCTGGCAGGTGGCGTAGATATCGTCGACCGCGTAGGCCAGGTGGCCAAAGTTGCGGCCACCGGCATAGGTCTCGGGATCCCAGTTGAAGGTCAGCTCGACCTGTGCCGATTCATCGCCAGGCGCGGCGAGGAACAGTAGCGTGTAGCGGCCTTGAGGGTAGTCGCTGCGCTTGAGCTCCACGAGACCGAGCGCGTCACGGTAGAAGCGCAGCGAGGCATCGAGATCGGTCACCCGGACCATGGTGTGCAGGTATTTCATCGCGGTCTCAGAACATCTCCGAGGGATCCGGCGGCTTGATATCCACCTTGTGGCGCGAGGCGATGTGCTCGCCGGTGATCATCTCCTCGTAGCCCTGGCCCGGGCCCACCATGGGATACACGCCCGCATCCGGGTCGATCATGACCTCGAGGAACGCTGGCCCCTCGAAGCGGATGAACTCCTCTATGACCTGCGGCACATCCGCCTTGCGGTCGAGCCGCACGGCGTAGCGAAACCCGTCCGCCTGCGCGGCACGGACGAAGTCCTTCTTGTGCAGCGACCTGTCGCTCGCCGACAGCCGCCCTTTGAAGAAGAGCTTCTGCCATTGCTTGACCATGCCGTCACCGAAATTGTTGAGCACGACGACCTTGACGGGCAGGTCGTAGGTGGTCACGGTTTCGAGCTCGCCGATGTTCATGCGGATGCTCGAGTCGCCGTCGATGTCCACGACCAGGCGGCGCGGATGCGCGAGCTGAGCGCCGATTGCCGCCGGCAGGCCGAAGCCCATGGTGCCCATGCTGCCGGAGGTGAGCCAGAGCCGGGGCCGGCGGAAATCGCAGTACTGCGCCGCCCACATCTGGTGCTGGCCGACGCCCGTGGTGATGATCGCCTCACCGCGCGTGTGTCGGTTGATCTCCTCGATCACGTAATACGGCTGGATGAGCGGACTCTCGTGGTCGTAGCCCATCGCGTGCACGCGCTTGAGATCCGCCAGCGCCGTATGCCACTCGCCATAGTCGCGTTGGAAACCGGTGCGCCGCCCATGCTCGGTGAGCGCACTCAGCGCCTCGGCGAGCAGACCGACGTGACTCCACTGCACACGCTTCACTTTGTTGATTTCGGCGCGGTCGATGTCGAGATGCGCGATGCGGCGCGCGCGGCGCGCGAACTTTGCCGGCACTCCGGCCACCCGATCGTCGAATCGCGCGCCGGCGGCGACGAGGAAGTCGCAGTCTTCGACGGCGTAATTGGCGAATGCGGCGCCGTGCATGCCGAGCATCCGCATCGACAGCGGGTGGGTGGTGTCGATGGAGCCGATGCCCATCAGCGTCGTCACCACCGGAATGCCGAAGGCGGTGGCGAATTCCGTGAGCGCTTCCCCCCCGTTGGCATTGATCACGCCGCCGCCTGCGTAAATCAGCGGACGCTGCGATTCGCCCAGCATCTCGAAGAACCGCTCGGCCTCGCCGGTCTCGATGACCTGATCGGTGAGCTCCTTCATCCTGCGGCGATAGCCGGGCAGGGGCAGCGTGCCGGTGCCGTGGAACTCGCCTTCCCAGTTCTGCACGTCCTTCGGAACATCGATCACGACGGGCCCCGGTCGACCGGTGCGCGCGAGCTCGAACGCGGAGCGGACCGTGGCCTCGAGCCGTGTTGGATCGGTGACGAGGAATACATGCTTGGCGACGGATCCCATCAGTGCCGCGACCGGGGCCTCCTGGAAGGCGTCCGTTCCGATGGAGGCGCGGGCGACCTGCCCACAGATCACCACGATCGGTACCGAGTCGGCCATGCAATCGCGAATGGGAGTCACGGTATTGGTGGCGCCCGGCCCGGAGGTCACCAGACACACGCCCACGCGGCCCGTGGCACGCGCAAATCCCGCCGCCATGAAGCCCGCCCCCTGCTCATTCGCCGGCACGATCAGCGGTATCTGCTCGCCACCGCGCTGCCGCTGCTCCTCGTTGAAGAGGAAAACGGCATCGTATGTCGGCAGAATTGCGCCGCCGCTGTAGCCGAAGATGGCTCCCACGCCCTCATCCGCCAGCACCTGCACGATCATCCTCGCGCCGGACAAGGTCTGGCCCGCGAGGGGGTGCCGGACACTGAGACCCTCCTGCGCGGAACCTGAGGGCGCACCGGGAAACGGGCGTGGCTGGATGACGGTGTCGCTCATGCGGAGCTCTCGGCCCGAGATGCGCGGGCGATCGTCTCGGAAGACTAGCAGGTCGATCTACAGCACGAAAGTCACCCGGAATGGCCGCTCGGCGCCTGATCCTTTATTCTGCCGTCTGTACTTGGCCACCCGGGCCCATCCGGGGCTCCTCCGAGCGCGCATGCGTCATATCATCGCCATTCTGCTGCAGAACGAGGCCGGCGCCCTGAGCCGTGTGGCCGGGCTTTTCTCGACGCGTGGTTACAACATCGAGTCGCTCTCGGTCGCGCCGACCGACGATCCGACGGTTTCGCGGCTCACGCTGGTCACCAGCGGTTCAGATGCGGTCATCCAACAGATCGTCAACCAGCTGAATAAGCTGGTTGACGTGGTGAGCATCGAGGATATGACGACCGGCGAGCACCTCGAGCGCGAGCTCATCCTGCTCAAGCTCCGGGTCCGACCGGCCGAGACCGACGCGCTCCGAGGCTACGTCGTGCGCACCGGCGGCCGCGTGCTCGATCCGGCACCCGACGGGTTCATCGTCGAGCTCACCGCGAGCGAAACGGAAATCAACAGCTTCACCGCCGACCTCGTCCGCGGCGCAGAGCTTCTCGAGGTGGTGCGCAGCGGTGCCCTCGGGATCGGACGTAATGCGCGCCCTCTGCGGGTCGTGCGCTGACGATGCAAAGCACCCCGTCCGCTGCGCGTGCGCGGATTCTGATCGTCGATGATCTGCCCGAGAAGCGCTTGGTCTATGGCGCAATACTCGAGGGGCTCGAGGCCGAGGCGGTCATGGCCGCCTCCGGAGAGGAGGCGCTGAAGCGGGTGCTCGAGGGGGAATTCGCGGTCATTCTGCTGGATGTCAACATGCCGGGCATGGACGGCCTCGAGACCGCCGCGCTCCTGCGCCAACACCGCAACGCGCGCCATACGCCCATCATTCTGGTGACCGCACAGGCCGATGACGTACAGAGCGCGCGCGGTTACGAGCTGGGAGTCGTTGATTACATCCAGGTGCCGATCGTCGCGCCCGTCATGCGCGCCAAGGTGGGAGTGTTCCTGGATCTGTTCCTGACGCGCGCGGCGCTCGCCCGTGCGAATCAGGATCTCGAGTCGCGCGTCGAGGAGCGCACCGCCGAGCTGTTGCGCAGCAACGAGCGGCTGCAGGCGGAGATCGAAGAGCGCCTGCGGGCCGAGAACGAGCGGGAGGAGTTGCTCGTGCGCGAGCGGCAGCTGCGCGGACAGGCCGAGGAGCTCAGCCGCCTGAAGGATGAGTTCCTGGCCACCATGTCGCACGAGCTGCGCACGCCACTCAATGCGATCTTCGGCTGGATCACCCTGCTGCGCACCCGCCGTCTCGATGAGGCGACGCAGGCGCGGGCGCTCGAGACGATCGAGCGCAACGCCCGGGCGCAGAGACGCCTGATCGAGGACCTGCTCGATGCCGCCCGCGTCGTGACCGGCAAGATCACCCTCGAGCTCGGTGATGTCGAGCCCCTGCGGGTGGTCGAGAGTGCAATCGCCACCATGCAGCCGGCGGCGCAGATCAAGGAGGTAAGAATCGTATCGTCGCTTGAGGGGACGCCTCGGGTGCGGGGCGATTCCGCGCGACTGCAGCAGGTCGTCTGCAACCTGCTCTCCAACGCCATCAAGTTCACCCCGGCGGGCGGCAGGGTCGATGTGGAGCTCGCGATGCGCGATGCTCAGGTGAGGATCAGCGTCACGGATACCGGGCAGGGCATCAAGCCGGAGTTTCTGCCGCACGTCTTCGAGCGGTTCCGGCAGGAGGACGGCTCGATCAGCCGCCGCCACGGCGGCCTCGGGCTGGGGCTGGCGATCGTGCGCCACCTGGTGGAGCTGCACTCCGGCGGGGTCGAGGCCCAAAGCGACGGCGAAGGCCTCGGGGCGCGGTTCATCGTGTATTTGCCGATTGGCTCAACGCCGCCTGCGGCGCTTTGAGCAGCCGGCCCCGTGACTCATCGGGCTCGCGCCCGCAAGCTCAATCACCTGCTTTCGGGGATCAACACCGTCGAACCGGTGGTGCGGCGCGCTTCGAGATCCTGGTGTGCCTGCGCCGCCTCCGTGAGCGGGTAGCGCTGCCCGATCCTGATGCGGACGGTGCGGCTCTTGACCGCCGCGAAGAGCTCCCGCGCCGCCGCATCCAGTGCCTGCCGCGTGGCAATGTAGTTGAAGAGCGTGGGGCGGGTCAGGAAGAGCGAGCCGCGCTTGCTGAGCTCGAGCGGACTCACCGCCGGGGGTGGTCCGGAAGCGTTCCCGTAGGTGACCATCATGCCGAGCGGACGCAGGCAATCGAGCGAGTCCATGAAGGTGTCCTTGCCGACCGAGTCGTAGACGACCGCCACCCCTTCGTTCTTGGTGAGCTTCCTGACTTCCGCCACCAGCTCATCGCGGCCCAGAATCAGCACGTGCTTGCAGCCGTGGCGGCGCGCCAACTCCGCCTTCGCATCGCTCCCCACCACCCCAATCACCCTCGCGCCGAGCGCCTTGGCCCACTGACAGAGGATGAGCCCGACTCCACCGGCCGCCGCATGCACGAGAATGGTCTCGCCGCGCGCCACGCGGTAGGTGCGCCGCAACAGGTAGTGCGCGGTGAGCCCTTTCAACATCAGCGCGGCGGCCTGCTCATCGGAGATGCCGCGGGGCACCTTCACCAGCCGGTCCGCCGGGACGTTGCGGACCTCGCAGTACGCGCCCGGTCGCGAGTTCACATAGGCGACTCGGTCGCCTACCTTGAAGCCGCGGACCCTGCGGCCGAGAGCTGTGATGACACCGGCCGCCTCGCGCCCCAGGCCGCTCGGCAGCTCACCCGGGTAGAGTCCGGTGCGGTCATAGACATCGATGTAGTTGAGCCCGATGGCGGTATGGCGCACCTGCGCCTCGCCGGGCTGCGGCTGACCGGGCTCGAGGTCCTCGATCCGCAGCACCTCGGGCCCGCCGTGGGCGTGAAATCGAATCGCCAGTGCCATGCCGGTGAATTACGCGGCCGCCGCCATCACGTCAAGCCCTCGTCCAAAAGCAAGTGAAGCGGCCCGAGGCCGCCCTCACCGCCAGGTTACGCCCAGTCAGCACGCCGTCCGAAAGCAAGTGAATGAGCGGCCCGAGGCCGCCCCTCGGGCCGCGAGGCGTGAAAAGGCACTGGGCTGGCCGCGCAAATCGCCGGGAGCGATTTTGCGCCAATCTAAAGAGCCGCGTCGTCGGTTTCGCCCGTGCGGATGCGGATGACTCGCTGAATGTCGGTGATGAAGATCTTGCCGTCCCCTACCTTGCCGGTCTTGGCCGATTTCAGCACGGCTTCGACAACCTGATCGACCAGATCGCCGCGCACGGCCACTTCTATCCGCGTCTTCGGCACGAAGTCCACGACGTATTCCGCACCGCGATACAACTCCGTATGCCCGCGCTGGCGCCCGAAGCCCTTGACCTCCGTCACCGTCATTCCCGAGACGCCTATGTCGGAGAGCGCCGCGCGCACGTCGTCGAGCTTGAACGGTTTGATGATGGCGGTGACCAGTTTCATGTGCGACCTCTCCGTCGGGTGTCTGTGCTTTCTCTTGCGAGGCGGGCTGCCGAGTGCGCGGCACGCGCGATTTTGCAGCTTTCATGCCACGCGAGGGAATACTGTAAATGCCTGAGTTACGCCAACGCTCCGCGTGGCCGGGAGCCCCTGTGCACCATTATGGCGCAATTGTCTGGCACACGCGCGCACGGTGGTGCAGCGCCGTCAGCCCATAGGCTAAGCTCCGGCCGTGTACGAGCGAATAGTCATCACAGGGGGCGGGCAGGCGGCCGTCCAGGCCATCGATACGCTGCGGCGCAAAGGCTTCACGGGCCAGATCGTCCTCATCGGCGATGAGCCGTGGTTGCCCTATCAGCGCCCGCCGCTCTCGAAGAAATACCTGGCCGGCGCACTGGAGCGCGACCGGTTGCTCCTGCGGCCACCGCAGTTCTACGAGTCACATTCGATCGAGACCCGGCTCGGACGGCGTGTCGAGGAGATCTCGCGTCGCGCGCAGCGTCTGCGGCTCGATGACGACTCAACCATCGCCTATGATGCTCTTCTGATCGCCACCGGCAGCCGACCGCGGCCGCTTGCCGCGCCCGGGGTCGAACTCGACGGCGTGCACTTTCTGCGGACCATTGCGGATGTCGAGCGTATTCGCGCCGGGTGGGCCTCGGGCAGGCGCTTGGTCATCGTGGGCGGTGGCTACATCGGGCTCGAGGTCGCGGCCATCGCGCGGGAGTCTGGCCTGGAGGTGACGGTGCTGGAGATGACGGACCGCGTCATGAGCCGGGTCGTCTGCCCGCAGATCTCGGCATTTTACGAGGCCGAGCATGCCCGGCACGGAGTGCGGATCCTATGCAGCTCGAGGGTGCGCGCGCTGACCGCGGACCCGGGCTCGAGCAAGGTGCGGGCGGTCCTGACCGACGACGGAAAGGAGCACCCCGCGGACTCTGTGGTCGTGGGCTGCGGGGTGCTTCCGGCCGATGAGATTGCCGCCGCTTCCGGCTTGGCGTGCGAGAACGGTCTCGTGGTAGACGAACACTGCCGCACTTCCGACCCGGTGGTCTATGCGGCCGGGGACTGCACCAACCACCCGAGCCCGCGCTACGGTAGGCGGCTCCGGCTCGAATCGGTCGACAATGCTTTCGAGCAGGGCGCGAGCGCGGCTCTCAACATGCTCGGGCTCGAGACCGTGCACGACAAGGTGCCGTGGTTCTGGTCGGATCAGTACGACCTCAAGCTGATCATCATCGGCCTGAGTCAGGGGTATGACACCATCGTAATGCGCGGCGACCCCGCGACCCACCTCTTTAGTGCGTGTTATCTGCGCGGCGGGGAATTGATCGCGGTCGACACGGTGAACAGTCCCAAGGAGCAGATGGCCGCGCGCAAGCTGGTCGCTGCTCGCGCGCGGCCGAACGCCGCTAGACTCGCGGATGCCGCGGTGCCCTTGAAGGATACCGTGTAGAGCCGCGCGTTCGCGCGGGCCGGCAGCGCGCTGCCGAGCGCATCGTTGGATACCCCTCCAGGCGATTTACTGCACGAGCCGCAGCGTGAACCGGTGCCGGTACCGCTGCCCCTCGGATGCACGGATCGCGGCGAAGATGGTGCCGATGAGCCAGATGATGCCGAGCGCGAGGCCGAGTAGCACGCCGATCCCGACTACGAAGAGGATGCCGCAGACGATCGCCGCGATGAGGACGGTGAGATTAAAATTGAGCGCTTCCAGAGCCTGATCGGCGACAAACGCGGACTTCTCGCGCTGCGTGAGCCAGACCACGAGCGGCGCGATAACGTTGCCGCCGAGTGGGAAGAGCGGCCAGACGAGAGCGGACAGGTGCGCGAACATCGCGAGGTTGCGCTCGTCTTTGCTTGCGGCGCCGTCATAGCCCGCCTGCTGTCCTGGATCGTTCACGCGCTCCTCCCCTGCGGGTCGAGCCCGCCCTTTTCACGCCATTATGGTCCTCGAGGCGGCGCTTTACCGCATGCCTGTATGGATGTACAGTATCGGTATGGCCTCCCGCCGCGAAACGAACCAGCCGCTCAAGGGTCGCGGTGCGCTCTCGAATCCCACCGGGCGCTTCGAGCCTCGGCAGCACGAGGCCGTGGATGACGGCTGGTATCAGGAGGAGGTTCCCGACTTCATCCCGACATCGCTCGCGCCCGACCGCGCGCGCTCGGTCATCACGCGCAACGATTCACCTGACATTCCGTTCGAGCAATCAATCAATCCTTACCGCGGATGCACACATGCGTGCCCCTACTGTTACGCCCGCCCGAGTCACGCTTACATGGGATTGTCGTCGGGTTTGGATTTCGAGACCCGACTCTTCTACAAGAAGGATGCCGGCAGGCTGTTGCAGGAGGAGTTGGCAAAGCCGGGTTACGTATGCAAACCGATCACGTTGGGAGCCAACACCGATCCGTATCAGCCGATCGAGCGTCGGATGCGGGTGACGCGCGAGATTCTCGAGGTTCTGGCGCGCTGCCGGCACCCGGTCACGGTCATCACCAAGGGCGCGCTCGTGCTGCGCGATCTCGATCTATTGGCCGATCTCGCGAGGGACGGGCTCGCCGGCGTGGGTGTCAGCGTCACGACTCTGAATGCCGAGCTCAAGCGCGTCATGGAGCCGCAGGCCGCTTCCCCGCGTGCGAGGCTCGAGGCGGTGAGGCGTCTGAACGAAGCGGGCGTTCCCACGGGGGTGATGGTCGCGCCGGTGATTCCGGCACTCACCGACCACGAAATGGAAGGCATACTGGAAGCGGCCGCGAGCGCGGGAGCCCGCTGGGCCGGCTACGTGCTGCTGCGGCTCCCGTACGAGGTGAAGGATCTTTTTCGGGAGTGGCTGGCGGCGCACTACCCGGACAGAGCCGATCACGTGATGTCGCTCGTACGGCAGATGCGGGGTGGTAAGGACTACGAGTCGAGCTTCGGGACGCGCATGCGTGGCACCGGTCCCCTCGCGGAGCTGCTCCGCACCCGCTTCAAGATCGCCTGCCGGCGCTTCGGTCTCGGAACGGGACGGCACCAGCCGCCGGACACCACCCTTTTCAGGCCGCCGCGGGCACTGCGGTCCGGCCCGCAGCTGCCGCTCGATCTCTGATCCCGTCAGGCAGGATTCTTGCTCCGTAGCCGACAAAGCTCGCTCCCGAGGTCGCGACCAAGGTACCGGGAGGGAGGGACTGGGTCTTGCGACGAACTGAACAGAAGTCGCATCCCAAGATCGAAGTGGGTACTGGGAAGTGGTCCGAGTAGAGTACTCGGGTCGAGCGAGACCCGGTTTTCAGGTGGAGGTCATGCCACAGGTTCGTGCAGCCGCTCAGCCGACCGCGCTCGGCCGATATACCCTGATCGAGCGCGTCGGTATCGGCGGACAGGGCGAGGTATGGCGGGCGCACGACGAGTCTCGTGGGGTCGACATCGCCCTGAAGATTCTAGCCCCCGCGGCTGCGCGCAATCCGGCAGCCTGGGAGGCACTCGAACGCGAGCACGCCATCGCGAGCCGCCTGCAGCATCCGGGAATTCTCCAGGTCCTTGCTCCCGAGCGTCTCGAGCACGCCGTGGCGCTGCCGATGGAGCTCGCCTCGGGCGGGGATCTGCGCCGGTTGCGGGGCGCAGGGTACCTCGAGATCGTGCCGGTGCTCCTCGAGGTGGCCGAGGCCCTTGAATATGCACATGCGCGCGGCGTCGTGCACCGGGATTTGAAGCCTGGCAACGTGCTCTTCGACAGCCGCGGCCGGGTGAAGCTCGCCGACTTCGGCATCGCGGCGCTGTTGCCCGCACCCGGCGCGGGTGCGGCGGAGCAGCGCGGGACGGGGCATTCTCCGTTCACCGCGAGTCCCGAACAGCTGCGCGGCGAGCCTCCGAGCCCCGCGGACGACATCTACGGCCTCGGCGCACTCGCGTACGAGCTGCTCTCGGGGCACCCGCCGTACTATCCCAACTTCGATCTCCGGCGAGCCCAGACGCAGCCAGTCCCGCAGCTCGTGCCCACGCGACAGGTCCCGCCGGAGCTCGGCGAGCTCGTGATGCGCATGCTCGCCAAGGGCGCCGCGGAGCGACCTGCCTCGATGCAACAGGTGATGGACGAGCTCGATGCAACGCTCAACGCAACGCTGTCCTTCGCACCGGAGGGAGTGGAGACGGGGGACGTCGATAGCCCGCAACCGGGAGCGATCGAGATTCCGCAGCGGAAGAGCACGGAGCACAAGGTCCCAGAACCGCGGATCGCGCCAGTAACCGCAGCGGCCGAGGCCGCACGGGCCGTACCTCCCGAGAGCAGCATTGCTGTCGAGAACACACCGACGCGCGGTAACACCGGGAAGCCGCCGCCCGCCCCGGCGCCGGCGATCGCGCCGATGGCGTTGGGCACGAAGTCCCAACACCCCCGCAGCGAGCCCGCCCCCCAGCCGGCTCGGCCGCGGCCCATCAGCGCTGAACGCGGCAGCAGCGCCGCCCCGACAAGCTCCCCGACGCAGTCTCGCGTGACACACGAGCCCGCGCGCGTTGCCTACGGCGCTCAGCAGCCGACCCATGACTTCATCCCGCCCTTCGAGCCCGTCTCACCCGGCGATCCCTTCGATCGCGGAGTAATGCAGCCCCTGTTCCGAGGCACGTCCCGGGCCGGAACACAGCAGCGGGTGAGCGCGAGGCCCGGCGCCGGGCGAGCTCGTCACTGGCCATATCTCGTGTCCGGTCTGCTCTGCGGGGCGGTGCTGATCTGCGGCGCGACGGCGGCTGCGCTCTTTTGGCTCCCGCGAGAGGATCGCGCGGGCCTGCAGCGACTCCTCGCAAGCATCGCTTCGGTTGCATCGCCGCAATCGACAACGCCCGCCGCCTCGGACGCCGAGAAGCCGCCCGCGCCGCCGGTGAAGCCGGCCGCGGCGCCGAGGCCACGGATCGATCCGGCGGTGCTCGCGCGATTCAACAGCCGGCGCGCGGAATTCGATAAGCAAGCCGCCGCTCTCGAGGCGCGCGGGGTGGCCGCGTGGGACGGGTCGGACTTCTCGGCGGCGAAGATGCAGGCGGCCGAATCGAGCGGCGCCGCTGCCGCGGGCGGTCTGACGATCGCCCTGCGGCACTTGAGTCAGGCGGACCGGCTTCTCGCCAATGCCGCGAACAAGGCGCCGCAGGCGCTCGTCGCGGAGTTGAGAGCTGGAGATGCCGCGCTGCTGACCGGTCATCAACAGCTGGCTACTCAGGATTACGCGCTGGCCCAGCGCATCGATCCCAACAGCGATCGCGCCATCGACGGGACGCGACGGGCCGGTCTGCTGAGCGGAGTGTTGCCGCTCCTGGCCGACGCCCACCGTGCGGAGCTGGCGCGCAACTACTCGCGAGCCGCCCAGGATTACAGCCAGGCGCTCGCGCTCGATCCGGGCAACGTTCTCGCGAAATCAGGCCTCGCAAGAGCGAACGCGGCGTTCGGTGATGACAACTATGCCCGCGCGGTCGGCGCCGGATTCGCCGCGCTCGGTGCCGGGCAGCTCACTGAGGCCCGTACCGACTTCCAACAGGCGCTTGCGTTTCGTCCGCAAGGCACGGAAGCTGCCGACGGAATGCAACGGGTAGACGCGGCGATGCAGGCGGGTCGGATCGCGGCGCTGCGCCAGCGGGCGGCCTCGCTCGAGAGCCAAGAGCGCTGGCAGGAGGCGATTGGAGTCTATGACACGGCGTTGCGCGAGGATCCTTCGCTGGCTTTTGCCAGGCGCGGCAAGGCGCGGGCCGAGGCGCGGGCCGCGCTGAGCGCCGATTTGCAGCAGATCATCGACCATCCGGAGCGGCTCTCGGTCCAGCCTGTGCGGGACGAAGCCGTGACGCTGCTGCAGCAGGCGCGCGAGGCGACGCCTTCCGGTCCGGTGCTGCAGTCGCAGACCGAGCGGCTCGCGCAACTGCTGCCGCAGCTGGACCGGACGGTACCGCTCAACGTCATTTCCGACAACTCGACGCAGGTGACGATTCCGAGCATCGGCGTGTTTGGAACCTTCGGTCACAGGCAGATACGGCTGAAGCCGGGGACCTACACCGTCATCGGCACGCGAGACGGCTATCGCGCGGTGCACCAGGAGTTCACGGTGGAGCCGGGCCAACAGGCCGTGACCATCACGGTGAGCTGCTTCGAGCCGATCTGACAGAAGATCGCCGTACCCACATCACGGTTCATTTCTAGAGGCCGTGACCGGTCTCACGGTGTTGCCATCAGGCGACGGTGAGAGCTTGCGCCCGGGGTTTGCCCGGACTAAATAAGGGTTCATGGGCGACACCGATTCCATCATAGCGCTGCTTGCGGGCGCGACCGGCTTCGTAGGCAGCCGTGTTCTCGAGGCGCTGCTCGATGCGCCGGAAGTGGTGCGCGTGTTTGCTGTCACGCGCCGCCCGCTCGGGCGGGAGCACCCGCGCCTCGCGAACCGGATCGTCCAATTCGATCATCTGGAGCGGCAGCTCTCAGGGGTGAAGTGCCAGGTCGCATTTTGCTGTCTCGGCGGCAGCTCGGGTGCGCAGAGGGCCGTCGGGGAAGGCGCGCTTCGGCGCGTCGACCTCGACTACACCCTCGCGTTCGCGCGCGCGGCGAAGGCCGCGGGAGCGATGCGCTTCGTGCTCATCTCGGCGGCCGGCGCCGAGGTCGGCGCGAAGAGCGAGTACCTGCGGGTAAAGGGTGAGCTCGAACAGATGTTGGCCGGCGTCGGGTTCGCATCGCTCGACATCCTGCAGCCCGCGATCGTTCTCGGCTGGCCGCGCGAGACGCGGGCCGTCGATCTCGTCAAACGCGCGGTGATGCCGCTCGTCAATCCGTTTCTTCTCGGCCCGCGAGCGGTACACCGCGGCATTCCCGTCGGCACCGCGGCGGCCGCCATGCTCGGGACCTTGCGGTCGGGTCGCCGCGGCGCGCACCGCTACACTTACACGGGAATCTGCGCGCTCGCGCAGCTGAAGCCGCGAAAGTCCGCCGCACTGGTTGCGGTGGCTTCCTGAGGACTGGCCGCGCGGCGCCTCCGCGCTGCATTACATATCACACGCTCCGCAATACATAAGCGGGACCTGGGCTGTTGGCCCGGGCCGCTCTGCGCACTACTTGAGAGCCGCGCCACACTCGTGGCCCTTGACTCTGCCCGGCCGGACTTCGACACTTGAGCTCAGTGACAAGGGCAAACCCGCCGAAAGGCGGGGACGCAAAGCCACCGGTCTAAGGGACGGTTCCTATGACGGCGGGGCTGCCTCGATCGCGCACGGGCGCGAGCGCTCGCATTCCCCTTCGACGTTTCGAGCCGTGTCCCGTGGCCTGTGGCCGATGGACGGTCCCGGGGAATTTATGACACCAACGGCAAATCTCGCGTCTGCGGCGACGGACGCGGAGCATCCGGCGGCACCTGCTGCAGAGGCAGGAACGTTCGTCCTCAATTTGTGTTCGTCGACGACGCCGATGGCGCTCGCGCAGACGGACCTGCCCGAGCTCAAGCGCTTTACCTTCTTCGTGAGCCGTCGCTTCGAAGAAGGGCGTGAGCGCTTCCGGCTGCACATGGGTTTCTTCACCAGCCAGGCCGAAGCCGAGGAATGGCTCGGTGTGGTTCGTGACATCTATCCGGGCGCCTGGGCCGGCGAGGCCCCGGGCAAAAAGCTGCGGGCCCGCGCCGCAGAGGCCGCGGCGGTGCAGGCGCGGCACGCTGTCGGACCGCAGCGAAGCGC
>JBAUOO010000216.1:0-11311 GCA_049579785.1 Steroidobacteraceae bacterium | reverse complement strand
AGCCCTGGCGGCTCTTCGAGTGGTGGTACGCGTATGAGCCCTATGCCCCAGGGATCTTCACGACCGGCGGGACCATAGCGGCCGGGAGCGGGGTCCTCGCCGCTGCCGCCGCGATCGTAGGCTCGGTTTGGCGAGCTCGGCAGTCCAAGTTGGTGACGACCTACGGCTCGGCGCGATGGGCGACCGATCCGGATCTTCGGCGGGCAAGGCTTACTCGGGCCGCCGGCGTGTTCCTCGGCCGGATCGGCCGTCGGTATCTCCGCCATGATGGCCCTGAGCATGTGATGGTCTTCGCGCCGACCCGGTCGGGAAAGGGCGTAGGGCTCGTCATCCCGACGCTCCTCAGCTGGCCGGACTCCGCCGTCATCCATGACATCAAGGGCGAGAACTTCCAGCTCTCGGCCGGCTGGCGCTCCCGCTTCTCGCATTGCCTCCTCTTCAATCCCGTGGACGCGCGCTCCGCGGCGTACAACCCGCTGCTGGAGGTTCGTCGTGGCGCGCAGGAGGTGCGCGATGTACAGAACATCGCCGACATCCTGGTGGACCCCGAGGGCGCGCTCGAGCGGCGCAATCATTGGGAGAAGACGAGCCACTCGCTCCTCGTTGGCACCATTCTCCACGTCCTCTACGCCTGGGAAGACAAGACGCTGAGCGGTGTCGCCAACTTCCTTTCAGACCCTGCCCAGCCCATCGAGCGCACGCTCCGGGCGATGATGACGACCAATCACTTGGGCGATCGTCCCCATCCCGTCGTCGCGAGTGCCGCCCGCGAGGTGCTGAACAAGGCGGATAACGAGCGCTCGGGCGTCCTTTCGACCGCCATGAGCTTCCTCGGGCTTTACCGCGATCCCACCATCGCTCAGGTGACGAGCCGCTGCGACTGGCGTATCGCAGACCTGGTCGACGCCGAGCACCCGGTCTCCATTTATCTCGTCGTCCCGCCTGCCGACATCGTGCGGACCAAGCCGCTCATCCGGCTCTTGCTCAATCAGATCGGCCGGCGGTTGACCGAGACCCTCGAACTCCAGGGCGGGGTGTCGAAACGGCGGCGAGTGCTCTTCATGCTCGATGAGTTTCCGGCGTTGGGGCGCCTCGACTTCTTCGAGTCGACGCTCTCATTCATGGCGGGCTATGGTCTTCGCGCCTTTCTCATCGCGCAGTCCTTGAATCAGATCGAGAAGGCCTACGGACCTAACAACTCGATCCTCGACAACTGCCATGTGCGCGTGGCGTTCGCGACGAACGATGAGCGCACGGCGAAGCGCATTTCCGATGCCCTGGGTACAACGACCGAGCTTCGCGCGCAGCGCAACTATGCCGGGCATCGGCTTTCGCCCTGGTTGGGGCACCTCATGGTGTCGCGCCAGGAGACCGCCCGGGCGCTTCTGACCCCAGGGGAGGTCATGCAGCTTCCGCCCGATGAGGAAATCCTCATGATCTCGGGTCATCCCCCGGTGCGCGCGAAGAAGCTCCGTTACTTCGAGGATCGCAACTTCACCCAACGTCTTTTGCCGCCGCCGTCGCCCTTCGCTGCCGGCATCTGTGATCGTCCGCCCCCGCAACCCCACGACTGGCTGGCAGCCCTCCCACTCCCCAACTGCCACCAGGCGCCCCGGACGGCGGCGATCGCAGGCGCTGAGGATGAGGGCGGCGGCCTTTCTCGCGGAGAAGGCGCCACCGACGGGGAGCTCGCCGAGCCGCGACCGAAGGAACTCGAGGGTCTCGCTCGTCTTGACCCTGAGTTCGACGAGACGGGCGAGATCTTCGAGTCCGAGTCCGTCCTCGAGCGCGCCGCGCGGCTCGCACCGCTTGATCCCGATGACGGGTTGCCGCTATGAGCCGCTCGCGCCTGAACCTCTATCTGCAGCCCGGGCACGCGAAGCGCTTGGGTGAGCTTGCAACGATGCGCGGGCTCTCGAAGTCGAGCATCGTCGCCGCGGCGCTGGCGTCCTTCCTCTCACCAGATGGCGCCGATCAGCGCGAGGCCGTGATCGCGCGCCGGCTCGATCGGCACACCCATCAGTTCGATCTCCTGGAGCGCGACCAGACCATCCTCATCGAGGCGGTCGCGCTCTTCATCCGGCACTACCTCACGGTCTCGACGCCCGTGCCGCCCGGTCACCAGGAGGCCGTTCGCGCGCAGGGGCGGGCGCGCTTCGAGCAGTTCGTCGAGCAGTTGGGGCGCCACCTGCATCGGGGGCACAGCCTCGCTCGTCGGCTGACCGAACAGGTTGGCGCCGACGGGCGCGAGTATGCGCAGGCGACGGACGATGCCACGCAGGCGATCGGGGAGAGCGCCTCATGACGGAAAGTGTCAAGAACAGCAGCCGGCAAGTCCCGCGCGCCGAGCACCGCTCGCCGCTCGCCATCATGACGAGCCGGCAAACCCGGATGCTGCGCACGGCAATGGGCGATGCGATCGCCGCGGCGCTCGAGGACCCCGAGGTCGTCGAGATCCTCTTGAACCCGGATGGAACGCTCTGGTTCGACCGGCTCGACACCGGCCGGCGCCGCTCCGGCATCTGTCTCTCGCGCGAGGACGGCGACCGCATCATTCGCCTCGTCGCCGCGCACTTGCGCCTCGAGGTGCACCCGGGTGCGCCGATCATCTCCGCCGTGCTTCCCGAGACCGGCGAGCGTTTCGAGGGCGTGCTGCCGCCCATCGTGCGCGGCCCCACCTTCTCGATCCGAAAGCGCACGGCAGGCGTGATTCCGCTTACCAAGTACGTCGCGGATGAGATTCTCACCGAGATCCAGGCGCTCATCCTGCAAGAGGCGGTGCGGGAGCGGAAGAACCTCCTGATCGCGGGTGGAACTTCCACCGGCAAGACGACGCTCGCGAACGCGCTGCTGCTTGAGATCGCGACCACCGGTGATCGGGTGCTCATGCTCGAGGACACCGTGGAGCTTCAGTGCCGGGCGGACGATCACGTGCCACTGCAGACTCGGCGCGGCCTCGCGTCCATGGCCGACCTCGTGCGATCGGCCCTGCGCCTCCGGCCCGATCGGATTGTGGTCGGCGAGGTCCGGGGCGGCGAGGCGTTGGATCTCTTGAAGGCCTGGGGCACCGGCCACCCGGGTGGCATCGCGACGATCCATGCAGGCTCGGCACGCGGCGCGCTTACCCGGCTCGAGCAGTTGATCCAGGAAGTCGTCGTCACCGTTCCGCGAGCACTTATCGCGGAGGCCGTCGATCTCATCGTCTTTCTCGCCGGACGCGGGCGCGCCCGCCGCGTCGAGGAACTCGTGCGCGTCACCGGATTCGATGCGCATGGATATCACCTCGAGCCCGCAGTCCTTTCCGCCACCTTTCACCGTCACGGAAACCGATCATGACCCCAAGGCATCGCATATCTTACGTCCGGCGCGCTCTTGCGTACGCTGCCACCATTCTCGTTTCGTCACTCTCCGGTGCGCCGGCGTTCGCCGCCGGCTCCAACATGCCCTGGGAGGCACCGCTGCAGTCGATCCTGGATTCTATCCAGGGACCGGTCGCGAAGATCATCGCAGTGATCATCATCATCGTGACGGGGTTGACGCTCGCCTTCGGGGATACCTCGGGGGGCTTTCGCCGGCTCATCCAGATCGTCTTTGGGCTCTCGATCGCCTTCGCCGCGAGCTCCTTCTTCCTGACGTTCTTCAACTTCGCGGGCGGCGCGATCGTCTCCTGAGCGTCGCACCGGAATCGCCATGCTCACCGATGATTTCGAGGCTCCGCTTCATCGCGCGCTCACCGAGCCGATCTTTCTCGCCGGCGTCCCGCGCACGGTGGCGGTCGTGAACGGCACGCTCGCCGCTGCGGTCGGGATTGGACTTCAGCTCTGGCTCCCCGGGCTCGTGCTCTTCGTGATCGGACACACGCTAGCGGTCTGGGCGGCGCGCACCGATGCGCAGTTCGTCGAGGTGTTCGCCCGGCACGTCAAGTACCCGAGTCACTTCGATCCTTGAGGACCACCGCGCATGATGCACCTCGCCGAATATCGCAAGCGCGCCGCCTGTCTCGCCGACTTTCTTCCCTGGGCGGCGCTCGTCGCGCCCGGCATTGTGTTCAACAAGGACGGCTCGTTCCTGCGCTGCGCGCGCTTTCGCGGTCCCGACCTCGACAGCTCCACCGAATCCGAGCTCACCCTCGCCACCTCGCGCATCAACAATGCCCTAAAGCGGTTGCGGTCGGGATGGGCGCTTTTCGTCGAAGCCAACCGCCGAGAGGCGCAGGGCTATCCCGAGTCCTCCTTTCCCGATGCGCTCTCGTGGCTCATCGACGAGGAGCGCCGCGGCGCCTTCGAGGAGGCGGGCTCGCACTTCGAGAGCCGCTACACGTTGACGCTCGTGTACCTGCCTCCGGCGGAAGTGAAGGCTCGCGCGAGTGGACTTCTCTATGAATCCCCGGAGCGCGTGACGGTCGACTGGCGCGATCAGCTCGCGGCCTATATCACCGAGACGGATCGCTTCTTGGGGCTCCTCGAGGCCGTGATGCCCGAGATCCGCTGGCTCGATGATGGGCAAATACTGACCTACCTTCACTCAACCGTCTCGACGCGCCACCATCCGGTCGCGCTTCCCGAGGTGCCGTTCGCACTCGATGCGTTACTCACGGATGAGCCCTTCACCGGAGGCTTAGCTCCAGTCCTGGGCGATGCGCACCTGCGCATCGTCACCGTGCGCGGTCTACCCGCATCGACTTGGCCCGGGATGCTCGATGAGCTGAATCGCCTCGGCTTCGGATACCGCTGGATGACGCGCTTCGTGTTTCTGGATAAGGCTGCGGCGATCCGAGAGCTCACGAAGATTCGCCGGCAGTGGTTCGCCAAACGCAAGGGGATCATGACGCTCCTTCGCGAGACCATCTTCCAGCAGGAAAGTCCGCTCGTCGACTCCGATGCAGCCAACAAGGCCGTTGATGCCGATGCGGCGCTTCAGGAGCTCGGGAGTGATGCGGTGGGCTTTGGATACATCACGGCGAGCATCGTCGTCGCCGACCGCGATCCGGCGGCGGTCGAGGAGACGCGTAAGGCCATCGAGCGCGTCGTGCAGGGCCGGGGATTTATCGCGATCTCGGAGACCTTGAATGCAGTCGAGGCCTGGCTCGGCTCGATTCCAGGGCACACGTACGCCAACGTGCGCCAGGGGCTCGTCTCGACCGTGAACCTCGCGCACTTGATCCCGCTCTCGGCGGTCTGGGCGGGACTTGAGCGCAACGAGCACCTGGGCGGCCCGCCGCTCATCGTGACGCGCACGGAGGGCTCGACGCCGTTCCGGCTCGTCACCCATGTCGGTGATGTTGGCCATACGCTGATCGTGGGGCCGACCGGTGCCGGCAAGTCTGTGCTGCTCGCGACGCTCATCCTCCAGTTCCGCCGGTATCCTCACTCGCAGGTCTTGGTCTTCGACAAGGGTCGCTCGGTCCGTGCGACGGTGCTGGGCTTGGCCGGTGAGCACTACGACCTGGGCGCCGACGGGGCGATCGCGTTCCAACCGCTTGCCGGGATCGACGATGAGGCCGAGCGCGCGTGGGCGGCCGACTGGATCGCCGGGCTCTTGCATCACGAGGAGGTGCCCATCACACCCGAGGTCAAGGAGGCCGTGTGGTCGGCGCTCGGTAGCCTCGCCTCGGCGCCGCGCCCTGAGCGCACGCTCACGGGGCTCTCGATCCTCCTGCAGTCAAATCGCCTGCGCCAGGCGCTTCAGCCCTACACCCTCAACGGGCCCTTCGGGCGTCTGCTCGATGCCGAGGAGGAGCATCTCGGAGCCGCTTCCGTGCAGGCGTTCGAGATGGAAGAGCTCATGCACACGCGAAGTGCGGTGTTGCCCGCCCTGACCTATCTCTTCCACCGCCTGGAGGAGCGGTTCAATGGTGCACCGACGCTCCTCGTCCTCGATGAGGCGTGGGTGTTTCTGGATGATCCCGTCTTTGCGGGTCGCATTCGAGAATGGCTGAAGACGCTTCGCAAGAAGAACGTCTCGGTCATCTTCGCGACGCAATCCTTGGCCGACATCCAGCGCTCCTCCATCGCGCCGGCGCTGATTGAGAGCTGCCCGACCCGCATCTTCCTGCCCTCGCCCCAGGCGACGGAGCCGCAATTGAAGTCGGTCTACGAGGGCTTTGGACTTAACGACCGCCAGATCGACATCCTCGCCCACGCGCGGCCGAAGCGCGATTACTACTACCAGTCGCGCCTCGGATGTCGGCTGTTTGATCTGGGCTTGGGTCCCGTCGCGCTCGCTTTCGCGGCGGCGTCCACGCAGGAGGATCAGCGGGCCATCGATGAGATCCGATCGACGGCGGGTTCCGAGGAGTTTGCGGCCGAGTGGCTCGCCGGGCGCGGGCTCGATTGGGCCGCGCGGCTCATCGAGGAGTTTCCCGCCCGGCGAGCTGCACCTTAAGTGGGGTGGTTCATCTCAATGTCCCGCGCATGAAGGAGTTTCTCGTGAAAAAGATCGCCCTCTCGGTTCTCTTGCTGGCCCCGATGCTCGCGGCATCCCAGCACGCCTATGCGCAGTGGGTCGTGTTCGACCCTTCCAACTTCGTCGAGAACACGCTCACCGAGCTTCACACACTGACTCAGATCGAGAACCAGATCGTTCAGCTCCAGAACCAGGCCCAGATGCTGCTGAATGAGGGAGAGAATCTGCGCAACCTCAACTTCACCGACCTTGCGCGTCTTCAGACGACGTTCGCCACGACGCAGGAGCTTCTGAATGAGGCGCAGGGGATGACGTTGAACCTCACCACCACCCAGCAGCAGTTCGCCGAGCATTACCCCAGCTCGTACAGCGCCTCTGTCACCCAGAGCCAGCTTGATGCTGACCGTCAAGCCCGCTGGTCCGACTCGCTCGCGGCTCTCGGCACCGCGACGCAGGTACAGGCCCAGGCGAACGAGAACCTCCCTTCAGATGAATCCGTCCTCACGGACGATCTCACGCGAAGCAGCTCCGCGGTCGGAGCACTGCAGGCGATCCAGGCGACGAACGAGCTCCTGGGGCTTCGGGTTCGCCAGGTGATGCAAAGCCAGCAGATCGCGATCTCGGAGGATCGGGCGACCGCGCTCGATCAGGCGCGGGTCGTCGAATCGGAAGCGCGCGCCCGGGTTATCCGCAGTCAGTTCATGACCTCGAGCACGCCCTACACGTCCGAGTCCATCGACCTCTCGGGGCCTTGAACCCGAGCACCGGTTTTAACGGGCCCCAGCGACCAGCGGCACCGCGAGCGAGAGCAAGCGAAGCGTCATGAACAATCTCGGCGTCATCGATCAGTTCACGAACGTCTTCTCTCAGTACATCGATAGCGGCTTTGGCTTGCTCTCGGGCGAGGTGCACTTCCTCACGGCGACGCTGGTCGCAATCGACATCACCCTCGCCGGGCTCTTCTGGGCGATGGGTGGGACGGAGGATGTGATCGCGCGGCTCATCAAGAAGACGCTCTACATCGGCGCCTTCGCCTTCATCATCACGAACTTCGCATCGCTTGCGAGCATTCTCCTGCGCTCCTTCGCAGGCCTCGGGCTCGTCGCCTCGGGCTCGACGCTGACGGCAGCCAATCTCTTGAGGCCCGGACAGCTGGCCGCAGTTGGTGTCAGTGCCGGCCATCCGATCCTCACGCAGATGAGCGATCTCGTCGGGTTCCCCGACCTCTTCACGAACTTTGACACGCTCGCCGTCCTCGGGCTCGCCTGGCTCATCGTGATCCTGAGCTTCTTCATCCTCGCCGTGCAGCTCTTCGTGACGCTGATTGAGTTCAAGCTGACGACACTCGCGGGTTTCGTGCTAGTTCCTTTCGCGCTCTGGGGCAAGACCGCTTTCCTTGCCGAGCGCGTGCTCGGGAACGTCGTCTCCGCCGGCATCAAGATCCTCGTGCTCGCGGTGATCGTGGGCATCGGGACCACCCTCTTCGGACAGTTCACCGTGTCGGCGGGGCAGACGCTCACGATCGATAACGCGCTCGCGACGATGCTCGCCGCGCTTGCGCTCTTGGGTCTCGGGATCTACGGGCCGGGTATCGCCACCGGGCTCGTCTCAGGCGCCCCGCAGCTTGGCGCGGGCGCTGCGGCTGGCACGATGTTGGTCGGCGGCGGTGTTGCGGTCGCAGCCGGTGCCGCCGTGGTCGGAGCGGGCGTCGGCGGCTATCGCCTTGCCCGCGGCATCGGCTCCGTCGCTCGCGCGCAGGGAGCCCGGATGCTCGGCGCGGGCGCCATGGCAGGCCGCGCGTCCGGCGATGCGGCAGCGGGCGGAGGCACTCAGGCCCGGGCCTCAGGAGCCCCGACGTGGGCACAGCGGCTTCGATCCAAGTTCTCTCAAGGCTCGGGGACGGCGGCGCGCTCGGTGCGCTCGGCCGATCGCCCCGCCACAGGGCCCCATCCTGACCTCACCGATAAAAAGGACGAATGATGCCGTTCAAGCGAGCAAGCGTCCGGTATTCCAAGACGCCGATTCCGGAAACCCCCTACCAGGCGGCCCAGCAACTCTGGGATGAGCGCCTCGGCTCCGCGCGCGTGCAGGCGAGAAGCTGGCGTCTCATGGCCTTCGCTTCATTAGGACTCGCGTGCGTCTTGGCCGGCGGTCTCCTCTGGTACTCGGGGCGCTCGAGGATCACGCCCTATGTCGTCGAGGTCGATCGGACAGGGGAGGTACTCGGGGTCGGACCTGCCACCGAGACCTATCACCCGCAGGATGCGCAGATCGCCTACTTCCTCTCGCGCTTCATCGAGGACGTGCGCTCCGTGCCCCTGGACCCCGTCGTGCTGCGGCAGGACTGGCTCGAGGCGTACGACTACGTGACGCCCCGGGGAGCTCAAATGCTGAACGCCTACGCCCGCGCGAACGATCCCTTCGCCCAAGTAGGACGGAGCTCCGTTGCGGTTCAAGTCACGAGCATCGTCCGCATGTCCGGCAGCTCTTTCCAGGTGCAGTGGACCGAGCAGACGTTCGCAAACGGCGCGCTCGCCTCGACCGATCGCTGGACCGGGATTCTCACGATCGTGATCCACACGCCTCACGATGTCGTGAGCCTGCGCAAGAACCCACTCGGTATCTACATCGACGGGCTCGACTGGAGCCGTGAGCTCGGCACTCTCCAATCCACGGGAGACACCCAGTGACTCAAGAGACTCGACCTTGCACACCGCTTCTCGTCGCGCTTCTTGCCGTAAGTGGCGCTCTTGCCGGCTGTGCGAGCCAACATCCGGCGCCTGACATCCCCCTTAATGACTTCGTCGCCGCGAAGCGCATCGTGAATCCGCCGGCTCCCGTGAAGATCATCCAAGTGCCTGAGCCGCTGCCGCTCCCGGGACAGCTCAAGTTCTCACCCGACTTGCTGCCGCCCGCGACACGGAAGGCCCAGAACCCGCGGGAGCAGGTGAGGGAGGCCAATGCCGCCGCAACGATCGAGCCCTCGAGATCGACGTTCGTCAACGCCATGCAGGTCTGGCCGTACACCGACGGGGCGCTGTACGAGGTCTATACGAGTCCCGAGCGCGTGACCGATATCGTGCTCGAGACGGGCGAGGAGCTGATCTCGGTCTCAGCGGGCGATACCGTGCGCTGGGTAATCGGGGATACGACGAGCGGGGAGGGAGGAGGGCAGCAAGTGCACATTCTCGTCAAGCCCGTCGAAACGGCTCTTCACACGAATCTCATCATCAACACCTCGCGCCGCACGTATCACCTTGAGCTCGCGTCCACCCCCGATACCTGGATGGCCTCGGTTTCGTGGGACTACCCGCTCGATCAGTTGATGGCGCTCAACGCGACGAATGAGCTCGCCGAGGAAGGCGAGCCCCTCGCCGCGGGCATCGATGTCTCGCGGCTCAAGTTTCGCTACGCGATCTCGGGCGATCACCCCTCCTGGCGCCCGGTGCGGGCGTTTGATGACGGGCAGAGGGTCTACATCGAGTTTCCACCCGGGATCGGGGAGAGCGAGATGCCGCCGCTCTTTGTCTTAGGGCCCCATGGTGAGAGCGAGCTCGTCAACTATCGCGTGCATCCGCCTTACTACATCGTCGATCGGCTCTTTGCGCAAGCGCAGCTGCGCTTGGGCGCAGCGCCACAAGAGATCGTTCGCATCACGCGCACGGATCTTCGGCCCGGCCCGGTGAATCAGGGAGGCGGCACGTGACCGACGGCCCCAAGGACGCGCCGGAGAGCGCGGGACTCCCGGACCGGTCAAAGAAGGAAAGTGCCGCCGCTCTTGCGCTTCGAGCGAGGCCGCGGCCGGTCACGCGCCTCAACCGCAAAACGCTGGTAGCAATCCTGGCGATTTTTGCGATTGCGGTGCTGATTGCGGCAATGGTGGGACTTAAGCGTCCGCGGCCGCGAGGTTCGATCGAGGAGCCGCAGGCGAGCGGACCCGAGCGGGTTGCGCATACGGAAGGCTTCGATTCCTTGCCGCAGAGCTACTCCGGTGTTCGCACCGTGCCGCAGCTCGGTGCCCCGACCGGCGAGTTCGGCGCACCCCTCGTCAACGAGGAGCGTGCGGGGGGCATCCCGGAGCTTCCCGAGCGCCCGACCTTTATGCCTAATCCCGAGGAGGATGAGATTCGCGCGGCGCGCCTCACCGAGGAGCGCGAGGCGCAGGCAGCCGCGAAGGCGCAGCTCTTCGTACATCTGCGGGAGCAGCGGACCGCGATGACGAGCGCCGCGTCGATAGGTGCCGCGGGAGAGTCACCGAGTCTTGCGGCAGCCGAGGCGATCGCCTCGCACGTGGGCGAAGGGTTGACTCGCGAGGGAGCAGCCGGAGCGAGCGCTGCCGCGCCGCAGAGCGCTCAGGAGCGGAAGGAAGGCTTCCTCAACGGGCAAGCGGATGCCGAGATCTACGCGTCGGGTCGGCTCGAGGCGCCCCGGTCGCCGTTTGAGTTGTTGGCCGGCACCGTGATTCCGGCGGCGCTCCTCACCGGCATCGATTCGGACCTGCCGGGCAACATCATAGCCACGGTCACGGAGAACGTCTACGACACGGTGACAGGGCGGATTCTGCTCATCCCTCAGGGGGCGCGCCTCATCGGCGTATACGACAGCCAGGTCGGTTACGGGCAGAGTCGGGTGCTTCTCGTCTGGACGCGGCTCATCCTGCCGAACGGATCATCGATCGTGCTCGATCGCTTGCCCGGGACCGACACGGAAGGCCACGCCGGACTCGAGGACCGGGTCGACTGGCACTGGAACCGACTGGTCGCAGGAGCTGCGGTCTCAACGCTCCTCGGAGCCGCCGCGGAGCTCGCCGTGCCGAGTCAAGTCGGGGGAAGCCAGTCGGTGGTCTACGCTTCGATCGAGGGTCTGCAGAACTCCATGAACCAGGTCGGCCAGGAGATCACGCGGC
>JBAUOO010000215.1:0-5033 GCA_049579785.1 Steroidobacteraceae bacterium | reverse complement strand
CCAATACCTCAAGTACCGTCACCTTCAATGACGGAGCGGGAGCGGCTTCCGTGTACCTGCCCGGAGGGGGCGCGGTTACGGTCGGCGCCATTCTCTCAGGCGGCATCGCGACTTTCGTCTGGGATGGGGCCGGGTTCGAGCTGACCGGCATGCCGACGAATGTGACGGGACTCACCGAGAGCATCGTCAATCTCATCTACCCGATCGGCGCCTATGTGTTCTGGGAGAACGATGCCACTTCTCCCGGGGCTGTTTTCACCTGGCAGACCTGGACAGAGGTGATGGGCGTCGTCCTTGTCGGGCGCAATCCAGCGGACCCCAATTTCGAGAGTACTGGATTGACCGGCGGCGAGGAGACCCATCAGCTGGTGGTGGCAGAAATACCCCCGCTGCCCTTTCAGGACTGCTACTACGTCGAGGATGAGGACATTGTCGATGTTCTTCCTCAGTACAAGAACATCGGCAACATCAATAACGGCATCGGCTCGAACAAGACCGACTACAACAATTCCGCCTGTCCCTACATCAATTCCGCGACCTTGAGCGGCACGCTGGGCAATGGAACAGGCACCGCTACCCCCCATAACAACCTGCAACCCTACAGGGTCGTGAGGATGTGGAGGCGTGCCGCGTGACCGACCATCTCACGGCGTGGCTCGAGCGGGTGGAAGGAAAGCTCGATGCCCTTACGCCCCTACCCGAGCAGATGCGCGGCATCAGCAAGCGGCTCGATGAGCACATTGATAGAGACGAGCAGATCTTCCACGGCAATAACGGCACCCCGGGCCTCATCCGCGAGGTGGATCGACTGAAGCAGTGGCGCAAATCGCTTTACTTCCTGGTCGCCTTTCTAGGCACTGCGGCGGCGGGCGATTTCCTGAGTTGGATTTTCGGCAAGAAATGACAGAGCATCTACAGGTCGGCGACACGTGGAGCGTCGTCATCGGCGCCCTACAGGGTGAACGGCAGATTCTCGCCATGCACGAGAATACCGTTGAGCTCTGCGCGCCCACCTCGCACATGAGTGACTGCTATCGCTGGCATGAGGTGAAGTTCGCAAGTCTCTTGAGGCGCCTCAACGGCAAGTCTTTGGTGATGCCGTGATCTCACCCGGGGATGTCGCAAAGGCTGCCCTCTGGGTGACCGGCCGCGAGGGCGCAGAGTTGACTTCTGACCCGGTTCTCAGCCGCTGGGGAATTTCCTTAGCCTACCATCCTGAGATCGGCGCCGATGGGATTCGCGCCATGACGCAGCAGCGGGCCGCGCAGATTTTCGTGGAACAGTACTGGGTGGCGGCTTGGTCTGGCCTGCCGCAATACCTGGCGACCCCGCTCCTGTCGTTCTCGGTCGTGGAAGGTCCGGAGCAAGCGGCGCTCGCCCTTCAACGTGCGCTCGTCGTCAAGGCGGACGGACTCGTCGGACCGCAGACGTGCGCGGTTGCAGCAAGTGCCAATCAGGCGGCACTCCTCGAAGCATTTTTCGCCGAGTGCATGGCGCGGTTCAAGGAGTCGCCGCGCTGGGCGCTGGATGACATCGGCTGGTGCCGTCGGCAGTTCGCGGCCTCATGCGCGCCTTAAGTCCCGAGACCTGCGGGGCCATACGGGCCCTTCACGAGAGCGGATTTACCGCCATCGTCATGGGGCGGCAGCTCATCGTGCGCGCCTTTCCGCGACGCCCGATACCGGCTCGGCTCGTAGAACTCGCCCGTGCGCACGCTAAAGAGATCGCGCAGTTTCTAGTGGAGACATCACAGTGACCAAACTGATAACGCTCGTTCTCATTCTTGCAGTCAGCGCGTGCGCCAAAGCGCCGGTTCCATCATCCTCGAACTTTCTGGCCGATAACGAGTTCGTGATCGAGATGGAGCACGACACGAGCGGCGCCCTCGTGAACGTGAGTACCTACGGTCCTGTTCCTCACGGTCAGTCCTGCGAGCAGTTTGAGGCGGTAACGGCAAGCGGTACTGAGAAATATAACCCCAAGGGATTCCGTTCCCAACTCACGTGCCTGCAAGTGAAGTTCTTAGGTCCCTTAGGTCCCAAGGGAGCCGTGATTCTTCAGCCCTCTGGTGCGGCGCCGCTCAAATACGCGCTCATCGCAGTCATGTATTCGAAGATGGGGGCGTATGTCGGCATGCAACCGCTTCACGCGGTGAAGAAGGCGGCGACGTGTCAGGCTCAGGCGCGAGATCTCATCGACTCCAACCGCAAGGACGGCAAGGTACCGTTCGGCGCATCGCTCTTGATCTACTGCCTGCCCGTTCCGGCGCTGCCGACCGATAAGACGCTGCCGAACGGCGACGGCGTCATCTAAACGACGGCTAAATTTGACCGCATTCATTCAAGTGCAGGACCCGGGCGTTGTCCGGTAATGTGGTGTGCTCCCACATGCGGTCATCGAATCGGGCTAGTACTCGTGGGTAACAACCATGCGCAAAATCGCAGAGCGGCTGGAGGACCCACACGCCGAGGCGGTCTACGCGTGGGAGAACGACTTCCGCGACTGGAGCGAGAAGATCTGCCCGCTGTCAGAATGCAAACAGGTTATGGACACGGCCTGTGCGCACTACGGCGTGCCTCCTCCAAAGGTCATTCTCTGGAAGCGAAGCTACTCCTGGTGCCCGGACGTGCGATTCCCCTCCCGTCGCATTCTCGATCAACCTGTCGTGCGCCTATGCGAGCGCGGGCAGAACTGGCCGACGGTACTTCACGAGGCCGCGCACTGGATCGCGCTCTATCTCGCTCCAAAAGCCTACAGCCATGGACCCACATGGTTGGGTATCTACATGTGGCTACTCGCTCAGTCAAAGGTAGCGCCAGAGGTGGCGTTGAGAGCGAGCGCGCGCAGCGCCGGCATCCGATGGGCGCAGCGCTCTCCGAATTGGTTTCAGTGCAAGTAAAGGCAACACCATGAGCACTCCTAAGGCTACGGGCAAGACCATCGCGGACTTTCGCGCGGCACACGACAAAAACGTCATCGTGCCAGCGAAGATCAAGAAGGCGCTTGCCGACATGGAGGCCGAACACGCGGAGAACTGGTCATACGAGTCCGACTTCATGAAGCGCGCCGGTATCAGTCAGACCGATGTCGGCATGTTCAGGGACCAGTTCTCGGAGCACATCGTCGAGACCTCCGGTCATAACGCCAAAAAGGTGTGGTTCGCCTCTGCGAAGGTGGCGGCAAAAGTACGATGAACGAGCCCAAGTCAATTGAAGACTTTCGGCTCAAGCACGATCCGACCTACGTCATTCTCTCGCCGACGACGGTATTCGAGCGGCCGCTGCCGAAGGACGCCAAGCATTTCATCATCACTGCGGCTCAGAACGCGACGCCCATACACAAGGCGTGGTGGGCGACGCTCGAGCGCATAGCCGCTCACGTCGGGGCGGAGATCCTCGTCATCCCGCTTCGGTACAAAAATCCCACGAGCCATTGGAGCGGTAGCCAGCAGAACGCCGAGCACTGGGATGCGGCGGTAGGGCCGTATCTCTGGAACGTCCGCAAGCCGTTGAATGTGAATCTCACGGTCTTGGCGGACATCAAGACGCAGCCAACGGCATCCGATCCTCTATCGGGATTCGATGCGGTATCGCTCGCGAGTTCTGGAATCGTGGGTCACACGAAGCTCCGGATGCGGAGCGTCGCGACTCCTGGTCACCGGATGGCCAAGATCCTGACGACCACGGGTGCGTGTACGGTCGCCAATTACACTGACAGCAAGGTCGGCAAGATCGGAGAGTTTCACCATTCTCTATCTGCCGTGCTTGTACGGATCGACGGCAAGCGCTTTCACTTGCGGCACCTGCATTTCTACGGCGAGGGGTGCTCGGATCTCGACACTCACTACACGCCAAAATCGACCGGCCGCGCCCCGCAGCCCCTGGCGCTCGCCATGGGTGACACGCACGTCGATGCGATCGACCCGAAAGTCGAGGCCGCTACTTTCGGCGTGGGCGGCATGGTCGAGACACTGAAACCTGAGCATCTCATCTGGCACGATCTGCTCGATGGCTATAGCTGTAACCCCCACCACGCTGGCGATCCCTTCATCGCCTTCGCCAAGCGCGCGAAGTCCGCCGATGACGTGCGGGCCGAGGTGAATCGGGCGATTGCCTTCGTGGGTGAGAGAACGCCGCAGTTCGCGACCTCAATCATCGTTCCCTCGAACCATAACGACTTCCTGCGTCGCTGGGTCGTGGCGAATGATTGGAGACGAGACCCGGTCAACGGAGAGTTTTACTTAGAGACCGCGCTCGCCATGGTGCGCGGCGCCAAACTAACAGGGCGCGGGACGGAGTATCCCGACCCGTTCTCGTACTGGTTTAGGGCGGCGAACGTGCCGCGCAGTCGCGTGCTCAATGAGGATGAGAGTTTCTTACTCGCTGGCGTCGAATGCGGCATGCATGGGGACGTTGGGCCGAACGGATCACGCGGCAGCATCAAGAACCTACGCCGCATTGGCGTGAAAAGCATCATCGGCCACGCGCATTCGCCCGGGATCGATGAGGGCTGTTATCAGGTCGGCACTTCGACATGGTTACGTCTTGAATACAATCATGGTGCGAGTTCGTGGCTAAACTCCCACTGCCTGTTACACGCATCAGGTAAGCGGCAGATCGTGACGATTGTGGACGGGGAATGGCGTTGAATGTATCCCATCACGACGGCGCGCGCGGGATACGCACCTATTACCTCAGCGGACCGATGTCGGGCGTGCCGCAATTTAATTTCCCCACGTTCGCGCGCGTCGCAGCCCTCTTGCGCAAACAGGGATATTGCGTCGTATCTCCGGCAGAGATGGACGATGATGAGGTGCGTGCGGCCGCCGTGGCATCGCCAGACGGTAGTGCTACCGAGACCGGAGGTCGTACCTGGGGGAGTTTTCTCGCGCGCGATGTCCGCATCATCGCGGATCAGGTCAACGGCATCATCCTTATGCCAGGCTGGGAGCGATCTCGCGGCGCTCGTCTCGAAGCGTTCGTCGCGTTGCTTCAGAAGGACTGCGCTTTCATGCGATGGGACGATCACGTAAG
>JBAUOO010000214.1:0-7422 GCA_049579785.1 Steroidobacteraceae bacterium | reverse complement strand
TGAAATCGGCGATAAGATCGGTCGAGGAGGCCGTACGTCGATTTACTTTGTGGATGAGGCCGCGCACCTAGAGCATGATGCGGTAGTAGATGCCGCGCTCTCCAAGAACACGCCATGCCGGCAAGATATCTCCAGCGTATTCGGCATGCAGAATTCATTTGCTGAGCGCATGCACGACGGGTTTTCGAGAAAATTTACATACCACTGGCGCAGCAATCCGCGGTATTCGGAATCTGATTACGCAGAATACCGAAAGCAGTGGGGGCCAGTCATCACGGCCCAGGAAATGGACATCGATTACCTCGCTTCGGTCGAGGGGGTCATCATCCCCCAGGCCCATGTGCAGGCGATGGTGGATGCGCACAAGAAGTTAGGCATCGAGCCTTCCGGGATTCGTCGCGGGGCGCTCGATGTGGCGGATGAGGGGAGAGACGCCAACGCCTTTGCTGCCCGTCACGGCCCCTTAGTGACGCACTGCTCAAGCTGGCGCGGGGTGGGTTCATTCCTGCATGAGACCACCGATAAGGCATGCTTGTTCTGCGACACCCTGCAACTCGAGGGCTTCGATTATGACGCGGACGGCATGGGGGCGGGTGTTCGAAGCGATGTGAATCGAATCGAGGAACGCCGTAAGACGACGCATCTCAAGAAGCTGCGGGTAAGGGCTTACCGCGGATCGGGCGAGGTCTTTCAGCCTGAGCGCAAGGTGCAAGGCACCGACCGCACGGCGAAGGACATGTATCAGAATCTGAAGGCCCAAAGCTGGGGCGAGCTTGCCAGGCGGGTTGCCGAGACCGCTAGGGCCGTGTTGGAAGGCGGCCCATACGATCCGGATCTTATCATCAGCCTGGATTCCAAGATCCCGGAATTGCACAAACTCTGCATGGAGTTATCCCAAGCCCAGTGGAAGATTTCCGGGAACGGCAAGTTGATGGTGGATAAAACGCCAGACGGAAAGGCATCGCCGAATTTGGCTGACGCCGTCGTCATCTTATTCAGCCCGAGATCCAAACCGATGCGCATCAGCGATTCCATATTCGATCAGGAGGATTGACAATGCCTCTGACCCAGAAGGGCAAAGAGATCAAACGCAATCTCGTGGGGGAATATGGCGAGAAGCGTGGCACAGCCATCCTTTATGCCGGTAAGAATTCTGGACGTTTCACTGGCATCGATGCGCTGTCGAAAGCCATTGCTGCTGGTGAACGTGAGGCAGAAGCACAGAAGCAGGCCAAGGCATTATTGGGTGGAAAATACATCTCCGGTAGAGACCGCGCGAAACTGAGGCGATGAGTGCGAAAATCAAAACCAAAAGTATCGCGCAAACCAAGAAAGCAGAGGGCAAAGCCGCAGCTACTTAATCGCTCGCACTTATCGAACTTCTTGGTGGGCCTCGCTCCTGAGCGAGATCCATACGCGCGCAAACTGCAGCTCCCCAGCCTTCCAAACGGCAAGCATCCCGGTAGCGGGATGGCTATGGATGATGTTGGGCCTGGCGGCAGTTATGGCCAGGGCTATCTCGGCAATTCGTTCTCGCTGTACTTTCCCGGATATCCATACCTTGCGATGCTCGCGCAGCGCACGGAATACATCCAACCGACCCATACGCACGCGAAGGACATGACGCGCGAGTGGATCGAGTTCACGACCAAAGGAAAAGCGGATAAGGCCAAGAAGATCGAGGAGATCGAGGCCCGGTTCGAGGAGTTGGGAATTCAGTCGCTGTTCTTAAAAGCGCTGCTCCATGACGGATTCTATGGCGTTGGCCATATTTTTGTCGATTTGAAAGATCACGACGATACAAAGGTGCCCATCGTCCATGATCCGAAGTCGGTCGGCAAAGGACAGCTTCGAGGCTTTCGCAACATCGAACCCATGTGGGTAACGCCCGTCATGTGGAACTCGGCGCGCGTGGAACTTCCGACGTTCTACGTCCCCGATACCTGGTGGGCGCTCGATCGGGAGATGCACAAGAGCCGGCTCCTGCAGCTGCGCTCTCGGGAGGTCCCCGACATCTTGAAGCCCGCGTACAATTTCGGCGGCTTCAGTCTCTCGCAACTCATCGAACCCTATGTGGATCGATGGTTAAAGACGGTGGCCGGCGTCAATCGGCTCATCAACAATTTCTCCCTGATCGTGCTCAAGACTGACATGAGTGCGGTGCTGGAGGATGGTGATTCTGGCGCGAATCTTCTGAAGCGCTTGAAGTTCGCTCGTGCGCAAGGCGACAACACGGGTATTTTCGCGCTCAACATGACAAGCGAGGCCCTGGAGCAGATCGCGGTCCCGCTCTCGGGGCTCGCAGAACTTCAGCAGCAGGCGCTCGAGCACATGGCCTATCCGACGCACGAACCCTTGGTGGTGCTGACCGGCGTTACCCCCTCGGGGCTCAATGCGAGCTCAGACGGTGAGATCGAGGTCTACCACGATTGGAACCGCTCGGAGCAAAATGCCGTCATTCGTCCGGTGCTCCAGCAGGTATTCGAGATCATTCAACTCGACATGTACGGCAAGATCGATCGAGAGATCAGTTTCAAGTTCAAGCCGATCAAGCAGATTTCCGGCCAGACGCTGGCCGAGATCAAGAAAACCGAGACTGAGCAGGCTGTGGCGCTGATCGATGCCGGCGTCGTGAGCCCGCAAGAGGTGCGCGAGAAGACTGCACGCGACCAAAATTCGGGTTTCACAAATTTGGACGTAAATATAATGCCGGAACCCCTCGACGAAGAAGAAATCGAGGGGCAAGAAGTCGGCGGAAAACCAGCTGGTGAGTTAGTCAGGGAAGCGGCCTAGCCTGCCGGCGAGCTAGTACGCGAAGTGGCGTGATGAGTTCTCACCGAATTGCAGCCGCTCGACGCGCCAGGATTCGAGAGATACTTCGCATGCGTACTCAAGAGCAACCACTCTTGAAGTCACTCGACTTGCTCGCGCTGTTGAATGACCCAGACATCGACCTTCGGACCGTTCAGCGCGACTTACAACGCATCCGCTGTCGCGGAACGACATAAACCCATGAAGGCAGCGAAATCCGGGAGCCGCATCGAGCGGATTGTCGCGCTGAATCGCGCGGGATTGAACTCCTCGCAAATCGGCGCGCGCATCGGTATTTCTGCGGGCGCGGTGCGGGTGGCGCTGCATAAAGAACGTACCCGGATGGCGATGGATGCGGCGGTTAAACAAAACTTGACACGCTAACACAGCCATAACTACCGTGCTAGTCATTCTCTAACGGATGCCGTGCTTGCTTGAAAACCTCTCTCGCCTTCGATCGCTCTCTGCGTCGCTACGATGCGGACGGGCATCTCATCGTCGAGATGTCGCGCATCTCGAAGGCGAATATCTGCCCCTATCGCGGGGCGGAGATTCCGGGCTGCGATGCGATGGGGCTCGATCCGAATCGGGTCTACAAACTCTTTCGCGATCCGAAGGAACTCGAGAAGGCGGCGCCCACCGGTACCGGGAAACCGCTGCTCATTCGGCACGTGCCCATTACCTCGGATCTGCCGAACCAGTCGCTCTGGGTCGGCACCTTGGGGACGGTGACGTGGGAAGCGCCGTATTTGGTTGCTCGTCCTCTGACGATCATCGCAGCGGAAGCACAGGCGCTGATCGAATCGGACGAGCAGCGCGAGTTATCAATGGGCTATCGCTACCGAGCCGAGATGATTCCCGGCACTCACGGGGGCGAAGCGTATGACGGGCGCATGGTTGACATTGAAATCAATCACACGGCCCTCGTGTCCACCGGCCGCGCAGGCCCTGACGTTTTGGTTGCAGACGAACTCACATCGGAGCTTCTTATGTCCCTGAAAAATTCCAAGCTGATCGCCCGGTTGCAGAAAAAGGTCCCGGCGATTGCCGCGTTGACCACGGCCGATCTCATGGCGCTCGACGCCGAATTGGGCGAGACGCCGGCCAAGTCGGCCGTCACTCTCGATGCAGGCGAAGAGAAGGACTGCATGGACGAGGCGCTCGCGGAGAAGAAAAAGACCGCGGGTGAGGATGCCGAACTCTCCGAGGAGGAGAAAGAGGCCGCCATGAATAAGGCCAAAGACAAGAAGGCGAAGGATGCCGAGATGAAGGCCAAGGATGAATCCGAAGCGGAAGACGAGGAAGAGGCCGAGGACGAGGAAGAGGCCGAGGACGAGGAGGAAGAGAAAGCCCCCCCCAAGAAGGCCAAAGACAAAAAGGCGAAGGACGAAAGCCCCGACCATCGCAAGGATTTCAATTCGATCAAGCAGGGCAAGGACAAGAAGGCCAGCGATTCCGCCATGACCATGGACGAAGTCAACAAGATCGTTGCCAAGGCCGTGCAGCGCGAGAGCCTCAAGGTCCGCGACGAAGTCACCGCCCAGCAGCGCGCACTGGCCATTGCGGTCGACGAGGTCGCCCCGCTGGTCGGCAAGGTGCAGATCCATGCGTTCGACTCGGCGGATGAGGTCTATGCCTTCGCCCTGGAGAAAGTCGGCGTGGACATCGAGGACGATTTCCCGAAGGCGGGCTACCGGGCGCTCGTCAAGAACGAACTCCGCCACCGCGACGTGCGCAAGCCCGCAAAGCATGCCATGGATACGTCCGGCTTCGATGCCGATGCGCTGTTCCAGCGGGTGAACTGATGTCATCCATCGCACAGCCCGGACGGCACAACGTGAGCCCGGCTCGCGTGGCGCGTCCCGATAATGACGACGATGAATTGGCCGGAAAGAAGGCCATTGATGACGAATCCAATTCCGATCCGGCCACTGAGGCCGATAGCAAAGAGGCGATCTGATCAAAGTGCGCGGCTTCGTCTACATTCTCACGTTCTCTGACGGCAAACAGTATGTCGGGCAGACGCGCCGCAGCGTAGACGAACGAATGAAAGAGCATCGCTACGATATGGGGCGCGGCATCAATCGCAAGCTCTACAAAGCATGGCGATTGATGGGCGATCCGACGTGTGAAGTGATCGAATGCGCGGCCAAAGAAGTCAACGACCTGGAATGTTTTGTCATTGACTGGCTTGATTGCCGCGCTCCGAATGGACTTAACGCTATCCCTGGCGGCGGATTCTTGCCACAGCTTGATCCAGTAATTGCCGCGCGCATTGCGGAGACCCATCGGACCCAGCCGCATTTGCTCGCGAAGATACGCAAGGCGCAGAGTTTGCGGTGGGTCGGAACTACGCCAGAACAGCGCTCGGCTTTCATGCGAGACAAATGCGGACACCATAAACCGCACAGCGCCGAGACGAAGGCGAAAATGTCTGCTTCGCGCAAAGGAAAAGGCACTGGGCCGAAATCTCCCGAGCATGCCGCAAAGGTAGGCGCGGCAAATCGCGGGAAGAAACGATCGCTAGAATCAATTGAGCGCATCCGGGCGAGCGCTAGTCGCGCCTGGGAATTTCGCAGATTAAATGGAACGGCAATTGTTGACGTTCCAAAGTCCCCGGAAACGATTGAGCGCATGCGCCAAGCGGCCCTTCGTAGATGGTCACATCATCAGTCAACTGAAATGAGGATTTAGACATGCCGCAATCGCAATCGGGCATACAGTCGTTCGTGAATCGCGAGCTCCCCCCCGGCGTGGCTGGCGATTGGGCTGGCGCGAACATTCGAGCTTCCGTCACGATCGGTCCGTGGGCATTCGTGGCCCCGCCTTCCGGCACGACTGTCGGCGCCATTGGCTGGGGAAACCCCGCCACCGGTATTTGCTCGAACTATTTTCAGCCGAGCTCCTTCCCCGGCTTCATTCACCGCGAGCAGCAGGCGATGGGCCTTCAGACCTCGGGCGCCGGTATTCTCACCAATGTCGCTGCAACCCAGGTGCTCTCCGGATATCCGGTCACTGCGCTCTCGCAGGGATCGTTCTGGGGTCTTTTCCAGGGCGGTGCCTCGGCGGGTAATTCGGTATACGCGAACCCGACCACGGGCGCGCTGATTGCCGCAGCCTCGGGCTCAGGAGTCAATGCGAGCAACACCAGCATCACGACTTCCGGCACTGGCAATACCACCATGACCCTGGTCGGCTCGACCACGGGAACGGTCGCCATCGGCCAGATTGTGGTCTCGGGCGCGCTGCCCCCAGGCACCTACATCGTGTCGGGTTCCGGAACTGCATGGGTCATCGGAAATCTTGATGGAACGCCCTTGCCGACTATCACCACCACGGCGGCGGCCTTCTACGGCCAGCAGCCGGTTCAGTGGCTCTGCATGGAGAGTGTCCCGGCCCTGGCCTCGATTACCGCAACCCTTGCGGCGAGTGCGGGCGCCGGTCCTTTCGGCGTGCTCACGGTGTCGGCGGTCGGTTCCGGTGTCATCTATCCGGGACAGTGGATTCAGAGTTCCGGCACGGTTCCGGTCCCGCTCACCGCCAACATCCAGATTGTTCAGCAGCTCACCGGGAGCGCGGGAAGCACCGGCACCTACCTCGTCTCCAACACGATCGCCGTCGCATCGGG
This sequence comes from Steroidobacteraceae bacterium, assembly GCA_049579785.1. Taxonomy (GTDB): domain Bacteria; phylum Pseudomonadota; class Gammaproteobacteria; order Steroidobacterales; family Steroidobacteraceae; genus 13-2-20CM-66-19. The sequence goes on along the minus strand of JBAUOO010000214.1, from coordinate 983 downwards.
TCAGACCTTCACGACCTACAACGGTCAGATGGCGAAGATCTCGAGCTGGGCGCCTCTCTAGGCTAGTGGAGTAATCACATGAATTTTGATCGCAGTAAATTCCGCACCGAACTCCACCGCAACATCAAGGCGGGCCACGGTCCGCGCATCTTGGAAGCGCTCGAGCGCGATGGCGTGTATCGGTGCGCCTACGGCATGGACTCGCAACAGTTGGTGCCGTTCGACCAGGCGACAAGCATGGCGTACGATGCGCCCGCGCCCGCCTCGCCCGCGGGACTTCCGCCCCAGTCCTCGCTGGTCACCACGCCCTCGAGCGGTGTGCCGCTGATCTTCACGACCTGGGTCGACCCCAAGGCGGTGGAGATCCTGGTCTCGCCGATGCTCGCCGCAGTCATTGCCGGGGAAACCGGCAAGGGCTCGTGGGCCGATGACATCTACATGTTCAAGACGGCGGAAGCGACCGGCCAGACCTCGACCTACGGCGACTACAGCCGCGAGGGCTCGGCGGATGTGAACTACAACTTCCCGCAGCGCCAGAACTACCGGTTCCAGGCATTCCTGCAGTACGGGGATTTGGAGATCGAGAAGGCCGCGAAGGCCAAGATCGATCTGCCGGCGGACAAGCAATCGGCGAACGCTCTCGCGCTCATGAAGGCCCTGAACTTCATGTACTTCTACGGCGTGGGCTCGCTCGCGAACTACGGGATCTTAAACGATCCCAACCTGCCGCCTCCGATCACCCCGACCTATTCCTGGCTTACCTCCTCCTCGGCAACCGCCAACACGATCTATCAGGACATCGTGCGCATGGTGGTTCTGGTGATCGAACAGACTCAAGGGGCGGTGAATGCCAAGTCGAAGATGACCCTCGGGATGTCGCCGGCCAACGGCGGAATCTTGAGCCAGGTCACCCTCTACAACACGAACTCCGTGCTAGCCCTGCTTCAGCAGAACTACCCGAACCTGCGGCTTGAGACTGCCCC
>JBAUOO010000213.1:0-5923 GCA_049579785.1 Steroidobacteraceae bacterium | reverse complement strand
CGGATGGCGGGCTCCTTCTCGTGACCCGCCGCCGTCCGGCGCGATGCGCCGGCGGCCTCGCCGTCGGAGGCGCTCCTTGGTCGATGCGCAGTCATTGCCTGAATGCCGGTTCCAACCGAGAGAAGCTCTGATGTTAGCCGCTATCTCCATTTCTGTCATATGAGCTAAGTCGGAGTTATATGGCTCGCCTCACAAGGAAGCGTGACACAACGCACAAAGCGACTCCGCGATGCGCCGTTATGCGTAGCGCCGCCCGAGTCACCCACTATAGGGCGCCCCGCGGACCGCAGGGTGAATGACCGAGACGACTGTCCCCCTGCGTGACATCGGTCACACTTTGCGCATCGGTGGCGTGAGCAGATCGAGCGCACTCGAGGGAGCGGCCACCTAAGTTGCCGGTGATCTCGCTCGTGAGTGATCCGATTCGTCAACGTTCGAAGAACGGGATGATCTTGAGAGCCTAAGTGGGAAGATCGGCCTCGTTTGCGTGCAGCCTCGTCGCGTTACTTGCGGCGGGGAACGCGCCGTGTGCCGCGCAAGCTGCGCGTGCGCCGGAGTTCACGCTGCGCGTGGGCTATCAACCCTATTACGCGGAAGCCTGGGCGGCCGTCATCATTCGCGGGTTGGGGCTCTACAAGAGCCATCTGCCGGGGGGAGATCAGGTCGCGTTCTCGGTGGGCATGAGGGGAGCAGGTGTGCTCGTCTCGGCGCTGCGCCGCGGCGATGTGGACCTTGCCTATCTCGGTCTGCAGCCGACTCTCACTGTGACGCAGGATCTTAAGCAGGGCGACTTCCGCATCATTGCCGTCTCGGCGGCGAGCAGCCGCCTTTGCAACGTGATCGTCGCGCGGTCCGGAGTCCCACCGATGAACTCGCGTGCGGCGCTCCGCTGGCTTGCCGGCAAGCGCATCGCGGTGCCTGCGGGCTCATGCGCCGATCTCTTTCTTGCCGATGTCCTTGCTCGCGCACATGTCCATCCGGCGCGGATCTTCGATCAGAGCATCGACATGCTCGCCGCCTCGCTCGAATCGCACGCGGTCGATGCCGTCGCAGTCTGGGAGCCGACTGCCACGGAACTGGTGCAGGCGCACGGCGCCCAGCGGCTCATCGATGGTCACGCCATCGACGAGTCGGATGCGGCATTCGTGGTCGCGCGCGCCTCGCTGCTCAAGGATCACCCCGATGTGGTGGCGGGCTGGCTCGCAGCCGAGCGCGCCGCCGAGCTGCTGCTCGCGCGCGGCGGAGCCGAAACACCCGTGCTCGAGCGGATCGAGAGCCGCGAGGCGGATCTTCCGATATCCGTGGTCCGCGCAGCCTGGTGGGGCGAAGCGGGCGGATCTCGCGGGTCGCCTTCGCCGGCCACCTTCCCCTTCATCGTCACACCGGAGATATCCGGGATGCTGCGCGGGGCCGCCGCCCGAATGGCGGCGCGAGGCCTGCTCAAGAGTCCGGCACTGCGCGCGGGAACCGTGGACGATGAGCTGGCGCGAGCGATACTCGCACGCGGGCAGGACCCGAGCGCTCGAGGCGCGGAGGTCGGACGATGAGCGCCGGCGAGGCTCTGACTCGGCTTCGTGTCGAATCGCCGCAGCGCCGCTCCGCCTCGGAGCGTTACGCACTCGCTGCCTTCGGGCTCGCCATTTTCCTTATCGTGGCACTTGCGGGCCTGACGGACCGCGCCCTCGACCAGTCCGTGTCCATGGACCAGTGGGTGCAGCACTCGTATGCAGTGCTAAAGACCCTGGATCGGGCACTCGCGGGACTGTCGACCGTGCGCACCGACGTCCAGGCTTACCTCATCACGGGCGAGGGCAGGGAACTGGCGCGGCGGGAGAGCACGGTTTCCGCCGTGATATCGAGCGCAGAGGACTTGAAGGAGATGACCGCGGACCGGGCGCCTCAGGCGCTGCGCGCGAGCGAGCTCGATCGTGCCATGCGTGCGCTGATCGACCAGATGACCCTGGTGCTCGTGCAACGCCAGACAGTGGGCTTCGCGGCCGCTCGGGCCACTTACATGAGCGAGATCAACCAGACGCTGGTGGCGAGAGTCGACACCCTGCAGCGCGCGATGAGGGCCGATGAAGCGCGCCTGCTGGCGCAGCGCACGCATCAGCAGCTCGTGGATCGCCGATGGCTGTCAGTCATGGTCGCGGCGCTCAGTCTGGTCGTGATCGCAACTATGCTGGTGGGATTTGCCTTTCTATTGCGCGAGATCACGACGCGAGGCCGGCTCGCCGCGTCCCACGCCGGCCTCAACGCCACTCTCGAGTGGCAGAAGAGCGCCCTCGAGGCCGCCAATCGCGAGCTTGAGAGCTTCTCCTACAGCGTCTCGCACGACCTGCGCGCGCCGCTGCGGGCAATCGACGGATTCTCGCTTATGCTGCTCGAGGATTACGGTCCGGGCATGGATGCCGAGGCTCAACGTTACATCGCGACTATCCGTGCCTCGACCCAGCGCATGGGGCAACTCATCGACGATCTGCTTGCTCTCTCGCAGGTTGGACGCCAGCCGCTGCGCAAGGCTCAGGTGGACATGACGCAGCTTGCGAGGGAAGCGGCGGCCGAGGCGATGCGGGAGATGAGCGGGCCGCCGCCCGAGCTTCTCCTCGCGGAGCTGCCCCGCGCTTGCGGCGACAGCTCGCTGTTGCGGCAGGTGTGGCTCAACCTGATCGGCAACGCGGTGAAGTATTCGAGCAAGGTCTCGGCGCCCCGGATCGAGATCACGGCCGACTCGGCCGACGGGCCTACCGTGTACCGCGTGCGTGACAATGGCGCGGGATTTGACATGCAGTTCGCGCACAAGCTGTTCAATGTCTTCCAGCGCCTTCACGGACAGGAAGAGTTCGCCGGCACCGGAGTGGGCCTCGCGCTAGTGCATCGAATCCTCACGCGCCACGGCGGCCGCATCTGGGCCGAGAGCGCCCCGGAGCGGGGCGCGACGTTTCAGTTTACCGTCGAAGGAGCCTCCGTATCATGAGTGAGCTTGAAAGCATCGACATTCTCTACGCGGAGGACAGTCCGACCGATGCGGAAGTGACGCTACGCGCGCTCAAGAAAGCGAACCTCGCCAACAGCCTGCTCTGGGTCAAGGACGGGCAGGAGGCGCTCAACGTTCTGCTCGGCACCGGATCTCACGCCGGTCGGGAGCGGTCGCAACCGCGCCTGGTGCTGCTGGACCTGAAGATGCCGAAAATCGACGGTCTCGAGGTCCTGCGCGTCATCAGATCGACCGAATCGCTGCGAGCTCTTCCCGTCGTGCTTTTGACCTCGAGCTGCGAGGAGAGCGACCTCATCGAGAGCTACAAGCTCGGCGTCAACAGCTACATCGTCAAGCCGATCGACTTCTCGACGCTTTCGGCGGTCGTAGCGCAGCTCGGTTACTACTGGATGGCCATCAATCGGGCACCGCGCTGAGCCGGATGAGCTCATGCGGCCTTGCGGAGGCGCACCTCCACCCGCATGCCGGCCGCGGCCGCCATGTTCACCAGCGCCCTTTCGTCCACGACGCGATCGCAAGCGGCTGTCTGCAGCGCGAGGAAGACGCCGTGCGCGAGACAATGGCGCTGTGGGAACGGCGCGAGCGGGGGCGAGCGCAGATTCTCGCAGCCATCGATGCGGCCGAAGCGTCGCTTGCGCGAGGCACGGGCCGAGCGACCACACCAGAGTCCTTGCGGCAGCTCGCTGGCGAGGTGAAGAAGACATCGAGCCGTTGCCGTAGGGTGGTGTGAGAAAGCCCCGGACTGCCTATACCTGAGGGACTCGCGTCAGAACCGCATCGAGAGGCCCGCGAAGACGCCGCGCCGCGGTCCAAACTGCGGCGCAAAGACGCCGATGCCGGTGCCGCTGCGAATCTGGTACACCTTGTCGAAGAGGTTAGTCACATCGAACCGCGCGGTCAGCGGGCCCGGGCCGCCGATATCGAAGGCATGAGTCAGACCGAGATTGACCTGGGTGTAGCTCGGGGTGTGATCTCCGTTCGGAATGGCGAAGCCGTTCGGAAGGACGAGGTCATCGCGCAATCCGCTACCGAAGATCGCATCGGCGTTCACGCGTGTTCCACGCCACTCGTACGAGACGCCGCCTGAAGCGGACACCCGCTCTTCATGATCGAGGTGGATGTAGTTGTCGGCGATGTAGGCGAGAGCGTCGGCGTCGAAATTGAACTGCGAGGAAACGACCTCCTTGCCCTTGGCCGACTGGAAGGCGAGATTCGCGTAGGCGGAGAAGTGCTTCACGGAGTAATCGCCCGTGAACTCGATGCCGCCGATCCGGCCGTAGCGGTAGTTGAACGGCGTGAGGATGATCGGCGCGCCGAACTGTCCCTCATCGATCAGGTCCTGCGAGGTCTCCCCGTACGCATCGACACCGAGGGTGAGGCTTTTCTCGAGGAGTCGCCGCTGCACGCCGATGTCGTAGTAATCCGCGCGCTCGGCCACGGGCGCGGTGTCTTCGGTCACTGTCCCGGGCGGTAGCGCGGAGGTGCCGGCGAACCTGGCGAAGGTCTCGCTGCCGATCAGCTCGAAGGGCGGTGGGGTAAAATAGCGAGAATAGCCGGCGTGTACGGGTAGGCAAGGCAAAGGCGAATGAGCAGTTCTACAAACGGGCAGCGGGCGGCGCACGATCATGCGCGCTGCGTTCGGCAGGCGGTGGCGAGGGCGGAGAAAGTCTGCGCGGCGAAGCAAGTCAGATTGACTCCGCTTCGCCGGCGCGTGCTCGAGATCGTCTGGCGGCGGCACGAGCCGATCGGCGCCTACGAGATACTCGCGCAGCTGCTCAGGGATCGCCACAAGGCTGCCCCTCCCACGGTCTACCGGGCACTCGGTTTTCTGCGGGAAGCGGGCCTCGTGCATCGGCTGGATACGCTCAATGCGTTTCTGGGATGTGATCGGCCCGAGGACCAGCACGCGGGACCGTTTCTCGTGTGCAGCCGGTGCCGGCGGGTCGCAGAGATCGGGGACTTCTTGCTCGATCGCACGCTCCGCAAACGCGCAAGCTCGCTCGGCTTCCGCGTGGAGGCGTCCGTGGTCGAGATCAAGGCTACTTGCGCCCGGTGCGCCAAAGAGAGCTGAGCGACCAGCCGCGATCGGTAGCGCGGGATGGCGGTTCTGCGACCGAACCCGACCTTCAGGTTCCGTTGTGTGCGGGCAGTGATGCTGCAGATCAGCCTGGAACATTGGGAAGCGGTGCATTATGCTTGGTGCAGTGCGTCTGATCCCAGTGATGTTTGCGGCGCTGAGTTTGACGGTAGCGGCCACGGCGACGGCAAAGACGGGCGTTCGGAGCAAGGTCGTCGGGCGCTACCGTGTGGAGCTTGAAGTCCTCGAGGGCGGAGCGCGGCCAACCTTGGCGGATGCACTGTCCCATCCGAATCATCACTTCATCCTGCACATCTTCGATCGGAAGACGGGCGAAGCCATAACCGACGCCACGGTCGTATTGCATCTGCAACGGCTGAACGATCGCGGCTCGGCCGTGGCGGCGGTGATGAAGATACCGGTGGTCGTGATGCAGGCGATCGGCCAGGAGCCTGCCTCCACACATTACGGCAATAACGAGCGGCTTTCTCACCGCTTCTATCGGGTCACGGCGCCTGTCAAGGGCGTGACCGTTCGCTTCCATTTCGAAGAATGAGCGGAGCGGATCCGCAAGCGCCGGCCGCCTGGCGAGCCCTGTCCGGCTGGCTGCACGCATTGCGCTACGGCGCAACGGTCGGGGTGCTGATACTCGTCGGTTTCGCCGCGGGCTTCTTTCTCGGTCATGTGCGCTCCAAGGCACCTAGATTGCCCGATTTCGGACCCGCACCGCATTACACGCTCACGAATCAGCTCGGCGAAACCGTCTCCTCGACCCGTTTCGCCGGCAAGGTGCAGGTCGTCACCTTTCTCTTCCCTTACTGCACGACCTACTGCCCGCTGATCACGGC
>JBAUOO010000212.1:0-6600 GCA_049579785.1 Steroidobacteraceae bacterium | reverse complement strand
CAAGCTACGAGGCTTGCGGCTCCCGAGTTGCTCCCTCGAGCCGCCACGGAGTCATCACAACGACGGCGCAAGCAGCCCGTGTGCGCTTCAAATAAGACGCGTCCGTGACGGGAATATGCGGCGCATGGCGGCGATCTCGAACCGGAACGTGTCAATGAGTTTGAGACACCCGGTGTCATGAGATTAGCGAGCAAGCGGGTGTGATCGAGGGTGATGTGGTCTCCTTTTTCGGCGGATTGATCCAGGCGGCGGTGGGCAGTGTCGGGGGCTTCGGGGCGATGCCCTTGAAGCGGATGGGATGAGCTGCGAAGGCGGCATCGAGCGTGACGGCTCGTTGTGCGCTCATCGCCACGGCGGTGCCATCGTGCACGGCGGCCGGGGCCATCAAGCCGATGCCGCCGTGGCGGTGTTCGTGGTTGTACCAGCGGAAGAAGCGCTGGCAGTGGGCGCGTGCGTCCTCGATCGAGCCGAATCGATCGGGGAAGTCGGGCCGATATTTCAGGGTCTTGAACTGCGCCTCCGAGTACGGATTGTCATCCGAGACGTGCGGACGACTGTGGGTCTTGGCGACATCCAGATCGATCAGCAGCGCCGCAACGGGCTTCGAGCGCATGCTCGTGCCGCGGTCGGCATGCAGCGTCAGGGTCCCGGGAGCGATGTGTTCCTTCTCCAGGGTCTCGGCGATCAGTTGCTCGGCGAGCTCGGCGGATTCGCGCTGCGCGACCATCCAGCCCACGACGTAGCGGCTGAAGATGTCGAGGATCACGTACAGGTGGTCATGCCGCATGCGGCATGACCATCTCCATGCCGTGGGGACAATTATGCCGAGCGAGATGCGTCTTCCCCGCAGTCGAGCCTGATTTGCCACCATCGCACTCGGCATAGTTTTCTAGCCTCTCCCTTCACCCATGATCGGAGAGGCAAGCATGAGCACGGCAGTATTCTTTGCGTTCGCGGGCACTCGTCGTCGCATGTACGCAGGCCCATTGGGTCCGCATATCGATGATTTCATAACATGGCTTCAAGAGCAGCATTACACAAGGCATTCGATCCGTTGCAAAATCCGAGTGGTCGCCGACTTCAGCAGTTGGCTTACAAAAAGACATTTGGGAGCGAGTGCCGCTGACGCCGAGCGTGTGCAGCGCTTCCTTAAGTGTCGCGAACGAACCGACAGCGCCACGACCGGGGATCTGTCGGCACTACGACAGATAGCGGATATTCTGTTGAGGAAGCAGGTTACGCAGCCCTCAGCGGTATCGCTCAATGAGCGTGAACGCGTAGAACAAGCCTTCTGCACGTACTTGCTACAGAACCGAGGTCTTCAGGCTTCGACACCGATATGCTATGTCCGGCATGTCTCAAGGTTCTTGCGAGGGCAGTTCGGGGGCAGACCTGTGCGTTTCAACGAGCTCGTCGGCGCGGATATCACCGGGTTCATCCAGCGCGATACCCTTGGCCGCAACTACAGCCGTGCTCAACAGACGCTGACAGCAATGTACGCGTTTTTGCGATATTTGCACGTTCGAGGCTTGATCGCCACGGATCTCGCAGCCTGTGTACCGAAGGCAGCACATTGGTCGCTGGCTAAACTGCCATCGTTTCTCCGCCCCACTGAAGTCACCCGTATTCTCGCGCTGTGCGAGCGTAGATCCGCCCTCGGTCGGCGCAATTACGCGATGCTGCTGTTGCTCGCACGACTTGGACTTCGGGCCGGCGAAGTCGCTGCTCTGACACTCGACCACATTGATTGGCAGGGCGGCGTTCTCACGATACGTGGCAAAGGCGGGCAGTGGGCGCAGATGCCCCTCCCGCAGGACGTCGGTGAGGCGATCGCAGACTATCTGGAACACGGGCGGCCGCTCAGTTCCGATCGCCATGTCTTTGTCAGTGTGCACGCGCCTCGGCGCGGTCTGCGCGGCGCTACCTCGATTTCGGTAATCGCTTCCCGTGCCTTGGCGCGGGCGCGTATCAAGCATCCACGCGCCGCTGCACATATATTTCGCCACGCGCTGGCAACCGAGATGCTCCAACAAGGTGCGTCGCTCTCGGAGATCGGCCGCCTTCTGCGCCACCGACATCCGGACACGGCGCGCATCTACGCGAAGGTGCATCTGACCGCATTACGAGATCTAGCCATGCCGTGGCCTGGAGGTGCGCGATGAGCACCTTGCGGGCGGCCGTCGATGAGTACATCGGCTTACGTCGCCAGCTGGGCTTCAAGCTGGCTCATCCGGAACGATATCTCCACGAGTTTGCTTCCTTCCTGGAAAAGCGTGGGATCCCGTTCATCACGACCGAGGCGGCCCTGGAGTGGGCGGTGCGCCCCCCTCGTGCTCACCCGTCGTACTGGGCGCGGCGCCTCGGGGCGGTGCGCGGCTTTGCGCGCCACTATTGTGCGGCAGATCCTCGAACGCAGATTCCGCCGCCCGATCTGCTTCGCCATCGTCCGAGGCGAGCACGTCCCTATCTGTATTCCGGGCGAGACATCGAGCGGCTGTTAATGGCCGCCCAAGGACTGCGCCCTGCGGGTGGCTTGCGAGGATTGACGTACGCCACGCTTTTGGGCCTCTTGGTCGTCACGGGCTTGAGGATCAGCGAAGCATTGGCTCTTTGCATGAAGGACGTTGATCTGTACGAGGGTCTTTTGACGATTCGCAAAACAAAATTCGGTAAAACCAGGCTTGTCCCGCTGCATCCCTCCGCTCGGCACGCCCTGCAGCAGTATGCTCGACAGCGCCGCGCGCTCATAGGCTATGAGACTACGCATTTCTTTGTGTCTTGGCGCGGTCAGCCATTGGCCGCCGGGGCCGTGCAAAAGACCTTCCGCTTTTTGCGCCGTCGAGTCGGACTACAGGCTTCTGAACTCTCCGACACGCCCACGCTGCATCATTTCAGACATCGGTTTGCGACAGAGTCGCTGTTGCATTGGTATCGCACGGGCGATGACGTTGAGCGCCGCCTTCCGGTGCTGTCCACGTTCCTGGGGCACGTCTGTACGTCCTCGACCTATTGGTACCTCTCCTGCCACCCTGAACTCATGGGGCACGCGATGCGGCGCTTGGAGCAGCGATGGGAGAAGTCGTCATGACACCCCATGCGAGCTTCGCGCCGTTAGTGGAACGGTACTTCGGTCAGCGGCTGATCACGCAAAAGCAAGCGAGCGCGCACACGATCGCTTCATACCGCGATACCTTCCGGCTGTTTCTTCAGTTCACGCGCAAACGGACGGGCAAATCGCCCTCAGAGCTGGAGTTCCCGGATATCGATGTGGATCTGATCGAGGCGTTTCTGACGGATTTGGAAAAGTGTCGAGGGATCAGTGCGCGCAGTCGCAACCTGCGCTTGAGTGCCCTGCGCTCATTCTTTCGCTTTGCCCTCTACTTTGAGCCGGCGCACGCGGGCCGCATTCAGCAAATCCTGGCGATTCCCGCTAAACGGTACGACCGCACCCTGGTGGGCTTTCTCACGCGACCCGAAGTGGAGTCTCTGCTCGCCGTTCCGGATTGCCAAACATGGAATGGACGGCGCGACCACGCCTTACTGCTCCTCGCATTTCAGACTGGAATGCGATTGTCTGAGATAACCGGATTGCGTCGCCATGATATGCAGCTCGATACCGGAGCGCACGTTCGATGCTTGGGCAAAGGTCGCAAGGAGCGCTGTACTCCGCTGGCCGCGAAGACAGTGAAAGAGCTAAAGGCATGGATGAAAGAACCCGTGCGAGGCGATTCCGAGTTCCTGTTCCCAACTGTACACGGCCGACGCATGAGCGCGGACGCCGTGCAGCGTCTGCTCGCCAAATACACCGCGATCGCGCGGCAAACCTGTTTCTCGTTACGGAGCAAGCGCGTATCGCCGCATGTGGCACGACACACCGCGGCCATGGAACTTCTTCAGGCAGGGGTCGATCTGTCGATCATCGCCCTCTGGTTGGGCCATGAATCGATCGAGACCACGCAAAAGTACCTGGACGCGAACATCGCCTTGAAAGAGGCAGCGCTCGCCAAGACGGTACCACTCAATACCCGGATCACTCGATTCCGGCCCGATGATCGCCTGCTGCAGTTTCTCAACGGACTGTAAGGGGGAGGAAATTATGCCGAGTGCGATGGTGGCAAATCAGGCTCGACTGCGGGGAAGACGCATCTCGCTCGGCATAATTGTCCCCACGGCATGGAGATGGAAGCAGGTCCATTTGGCCGGACCCTTCAACTTGCTGATATCCCAACTCCACACTTCATTGGGTCGAACCGCAAGCAGCTCGGGTTTGGCATAGACGGGATGGACGCGCTGATTGCGCCGCTCCCCGCCCTGGTTGCGGGCCGCCAGGAGCCGGTACATGGTGCGTATCGAGCCGTGATAACGGCCCTCATCGAGCAACGTGGCGAACACCGTGGCCGGCGCCACGTCGACGAACCGCTCGCTGTCGAGCACGCCGAGCAGTACCTCCTGCTCGGCGCTCGAGAGTGCCAACGGCGGTCGCGGCCGTGCATGCGCCACACCCCGACGAGGGCTCCCACGATGCCGAGCACGTTCGCGGTACACGAACCCGCGGTTCAGCGCGAAGGCGCTGCAGGCGCTTTTCAGCCCAACATGCACGGCCAGTTCCCCGGCGGCGAGCATCACTCGTTCTCGCTCGGCTCGTCCGCGGTCGGCAGGCCCAGCGCCACGCACAGTTTTTTTTGGGCGTCGATGATGATCTCGGCCCGCTCGAGCCTGCGGCGCAGGCGCCCGATTTCCCGATTGAGCTGCTCGATCTGCCGCGCCGAAGGGTCCGGCTTCGGCCCCCGCTTCTTCGGGGCAAGGGCTACCCGGTCGGCCGCCTCCAGTTGCTTGCGCCAGCTCGAGAGCATCGAGGAATAGATGCGCTTGCTGCGCAGGAACGCCCCGAGCGTGCCCGCCGCCTTGCAGCGGTCGGCCTCGGCGAGCAGCGCGCGCTTCTCCCCGACCGAGTACCGGCGACGCCTGGCGATCGCCACTACCTCCGGGTCCGGCGGCGCCGCGGCCCTGGGCATCCCTTCACTCGCCCTCCGGGCTCCTTCCAGGATGCCCAGGGCCGAAGCAGAGGGGGTGTTGTTCATCGAAGAATCCGTCAGTGATGCCATGAGTGATACTACCTTGGACTGTAAACTATCGAAGGCAGATGTCTCAGGTCACATTGGCACAGGGGGGTCTCAGAGCAACTGGCTCAAGAACGTGCGCGCGGGAACAACCACCGGATCAGTCCTCGTGAAGCAGTCCACGGCAGCAAATGGGCGGTCCAACACGACCTGAAAAGCGTGGCGGGCTTGCGTCTGAGTCTGAAAGTATCCGAGCGAATCGGAAAGCTTGTCGTCTCCGTTCTTGGCCTCGACCAGGAACCACGGTTTGCGGTCACGCACGACCAGGAAATCGACCTCTCGCTTCAGCTTATCGCGTAGGTAGCGAAGCTCGAAATTCCCGAGACCCAGATCAGTCCACCCCTCGATGGCCTTCAGCAAATGGCACGCGATAAAAGTCTCCGCGCGCGCTCCGCCGTCATCGATGCCCGACCAGTCACGCAGATACCACTTCGGCTCCTTACGCAGTGACTTGGCGACGTTTTTGAACCATGGACGCACCAAAAACCCGTAGTGAAGCCGGACGAGCAAATCGATCCATCTTCTAACTGTATCGACAGAAACACTGATTTCGCGACTCAGGTTCGAATAGACCAACTGTTGAGCAGAATTCTCCGCCAGAATCAATGCCAAGGCTTCCATCGTGGCAAGGTCTTGTAGTCTCGACACCTCTCGCAAATCCTGTTTGGTCAGCTGATCCTGGCGTAGACTCCTCCAGCGGCGCGTGAACCTCTGATCGCGTTTGAGAAAGGGTTCCGGGAATCCCCCGTGCTCCATGAGCGCCTCCCAATCTGCATCAGCCATCGGTGTGGGCGGCTGAACGGCAGAGTCGGGTACCGCTTGGCGCACGCACTCCCCAGCGCTCCACGGGTGCATGCGAAACAGAAAGTACCGGCCCATCAGACTGTCGCTGCCCCGACGCGTGATGTCCAATCGTGAGCTTCCGGTGACGATGATTCGCGTGTGATCGGCATGGACGTCGAAGAATCCCTTAAGGAAATTCTTCCACTTCCTGTCCTTGTGAAGCTCATCGAAGACCACCACAGGCAGCTGCTCCCGCAGTTCTGCGAGGCCAATATGTCGCGCTACGGCTTCGGGTCCGCGAAGGATGATTCGGCGGTCGTCGACATTATCCCAGTTTAGATAAGCGGTGCTCAGGCCACGGCAAGTAGTCGTCTTGCCTACTTGGCGAGGTCCGCTCACGAAGGCCATCTGACGATGCTCCGCCAGATGACCTTCAAGAATGTGATCGTACAGTCTGGGTCGAGGTGCCATGGACCGTTTTACGGTATATCGTAAATTGGTACGAACCATTTTACGACATATCCCTAAATAGTCCACTCCTTCCTAGCAGTAGCCATCCACCCCGCCGGGCGGCCCCAGAGGTGGCTCGGATTTTTCGGACACGGCGATAAGTGGACGGACTGCTGTACATTCCCCCTGCGGAAGGAGCAGATCCGATGCGAAGACCGAGACGAATATATGGACTCCCCCTGCATTG
>JBAUOO010000211.1:0-4447 GCA_049579785.1 Steroidobacteraceae bacterium | reverse complement strand
GATGATGAGGATCTGGTAGGGACCCCCTGCAGCCGCCGACCATGCCTGCACCGCGCTGCCGATCGCCGGGTGCGTCAGCGCCTCGAGGTCGGCCCTGGCCTTGGGGTCGGAAAAGACGATTTCCCTCAGCTTCGGCCGATCGAGATGGCCGTCGGGAGTCAGGATGGCGGCCCCGAACCGCTCAACCAGCCGCTCGAGAGGCGGCTGCCCCGGCTCCACGACCTCTCGCGCCACCTGGTCGGTGTCGATGATCGGCACTCCCAGCGCGGCGAAGAACTTGGCCACGGTGGACTTGCCGCTGGCAATGCCCCCGGTGAGCGCCACGTGGAGGATCTTAGGATTGGCCATGTTTCATCAATGCGCGAAGAGCCCGAGATACCCCGTCACCAGCTCATGGCCGAACATCAGCATCAGCCAGCCGGCGGCGGCCAGGAACGGCCCGAAGGCAATGGGAGTCGAGCGGCTCTGTCCCCGGGCGGCGAGCAGCACGATGCCCGCCACGGCGCCGACGGCCGCGGCAATCAGCACCGTCGGCAGCAGCATCTTCCAGCCGAGCCAGGCGCCAATCGCCGCCAGGAGCTTGAAGTCACCGTACCCCATCCCTTCCTTGGCCGTGAGCAGTCGGAAGAGATGATAGACGCTCCAGAGGGATACGTAACCGGCAATCGCACCGATGATGCTCGAGCGCATGTCCACGGGGAGCGGTGCGCCGCCGGGGGCCGGGGCGAAGAGGCTCAGAGAAAGACCCAGCCACAGAAGGGGCAGCGTCAGGCTGTCGGGCAGCAGTTGATGATCGATATCGATGAAGGCGAGCGCCACGAGGAACCAGGTGAGGACGAGGCCGGCGGCGGTCGGCCACGCGAAGCCGAGCTTCCAGGCGACCATGGCCGAGAGGATGCCGGTCAGGGCCTCGACGATGGGGTAGCGAAGGCTGATATGAGCGTCGCATTGGGCGCAGCGGCCGCGCAGAAAGAGGTAGCTCAGGATGGGGACGTTCTGCAGCGCGCTGATCGGCGCCTTGCAGGCCGGGCAGGCGGAGCGGGGGACGATGAGGTTGTAGCGATCCTTCTTCGTGTCGAACGCCGCCGGGACGGTGGCGTCGTGACCCGACTGGGCGAGCTCCGCGCACTGCTCGCGCCACTGGCGCTCGAGCATGATGGGCACGCGGTGGATGACGACGTTGAGAAAACTTCCCACGACGAGGCCGAGCACGAGGCAGGCGCCGACGAGGAGTGCGGGCGAGGAGGCGAGGACGGCGATCGGCGACATGTTGGCGGGCAAATCGTCAAATAAAACGCCGCGCAAGGCGCGGCGTTCGCAAGTAAGACATCGTGGCGCAGGTCCTCAGCCGACCACCTCGCCCAGATGGAAGATCGGGAGGTACATCGCGATGACGAGTCCGCCCACCAGCACGCCCAGGATCACCATGATCAGGGGCTCGAGCAGACTCGACATCGCATCCACGGCGTTGTCGACCTCGGCCTCGTAGAACGTGGCGACTTTTGCAGCCATGGAATCGAGTGATCCGGACTCCTCGCCGACTGCGATCATCTGCACCACCATGTTGGGGAATATCCCTCTCGCCTCCATCGCGCGCTGCAGCCGCTGGCCGGTGGCGACCTCGTCCTTCATCTTCATCACGGCGTTCTCATAGACGATGTTGCCGCACGCGCCCGCCACGGACTCCAACGCCTCGACAAGTGGCACGCCGGCGGCGAACATCGTCGACAGCGTGCGCGAATAGCGCGCGATCGCGGCCTTGTTGAGGATGGGACCGATGACCGGGACCTTGAGGGAGATCCGATCGAGCACCTCGCGCATCTTGCGCGAGCGCTTCTTGAAGTAAAAGAATACCCATCCCGCCGCACCGATGACCAGACCAATGAAAATACCCTGGTGTCGGACGTGGTTGGAGATGTCGATGACGAACTGCGTGAAAGCCGGCAGGTTCGCGCCGAAGCCCTGGAAGAGGCTCTGGAACTCCGGGATGACGAAGATCATGAGGATGATGGTCACAATGAACGCGACCGCGACCACCGCGGCCGGGTAGAAGAGGGCCTTCTTGACCTTCTTCTTGATGGCCTCGGACTTTTCCTTGTACGTTGCGACCTTGTCAAGGAGCGACTCGAGCGCGCCGGACTGCTCGCCCGCCTCGACGAGATTGCAGAACAGGTCATCGAAGTACAGCGGCTGCTTGCCGAGCGCCTCGTGCAGCGAAGTGCCCCCTTCGATGTCCGCTTTGACGTCGAGGATCAGTTTTTGCAACGAGGGCTTATCGCTCCCGTTGCTGACGATCTCGAGCCCCTGCACCATCGGGATGCCGGAGGCGAGCATGGTGGCGAGCTGGCGGGCGAATACGGAGATATCGGCCGGATTGACCCTGCCGCCCTTGAGCCTCTGGGTCTGCTTGCGGATGCGCGAGGGGGCGATGCCCTGGCGCCGCAGCTCGACCCGCAGCGCCGCCTCATCGGGCGCGAGGCTCTTGCCTTTGATGCGCTGGCCACGCTTGTCGCGGCCCTCCCAGGCGAAGGGGATGTCGCGCTTGATCGCCCTGACTGTGGCCGTGGCTGCTGGGGCCATGGGTGCTTACTCCGCGTGCGTCAGTCAATGGTGACGCTGTTGATCTCTTCGAGACTGGTGAGACCCGATCTGACCTTCTCGAGGCCCGAGCGACGAAGATCCCACACGCCCTCCTTGGCCGCCTGATCGCCGATCTCGGGGGCGCTGCCGCCCGCGAGAATGATGCGCGCGATGGCATCGGTGATGGGCAGTACCTGATAGATGCCCGTGCGCCCCTTGTAGCCATCGGTGCAGCTCGAGCAGCCTTTGGGCGCGAAGAGCCGCACTCCTGATTTCACATCCTCGTGGGTGAACCCTTCCTTCAAAAGCGCCTCCTCGGGAATGTCCAGGGGCTGCTTGCACTGGCTGCACAGGCGCCGCGCCAGCCGTTGCGCGATGATGAGGCTGACCGAGGTCGCTATGGCGTAAGGCTTCACACCCATATCGACGAGCCGCGTCAGCGTCTGTGGCGCATCGTTCGTGTGCAGCGTCGAGAGCACGAGGTGGCCGGTCTGCGCCGCCTTGATGGCGATCTCCGCGGTCTCGAGGTCGCGGATCTCACCGACCATGATGACATCGGGATCCTGGCGCAGGAACGCGCGCATGGCGGCCGCGAAAGTGAGTCCGACCTTGGGGTTGACGTTGACCTGGTTGACGCCCGGGAGGTTGATTTCCGCCGGGTCCTCGGCCGTCGAGATGTTGGTGTCCTCGCGATTGAGCACGTTGAGCCCGGTGTAGAGCGAGACGGTCTTGCCGCTGCCCGTCGGGCCGGTGACGAGGATCATGCCCTGGGGCTTGGCGAGGAATTTCTGGTAGAGCTCCCTCTGAAAGGGCTCGTAGCCGAGGGAGTCGATCCCGAGCATCGCCTGCGAGGGATCGAGAATACGCATCACGATCTTCTCGCCGAAGAGCGTCGGGCAGGTGCTCACGCGAAAGTCGATGGCGCGGGTCTTTGACAGCTTCATCTTGATGCGCCCGTCCTGGGGGACGCGCCGCTCGGCGATGTCGAGCCGCGACATCACCTTCAATCGCGCCGAGAGCTTCTGCGCGAGGGCGACCGGCGGCTGGGTGATCTCCTTCAGCACGCCGTCCATGCGGAACCTGACGCGGTAGATCTTCTCGTACGGCTCGAAATGGATGTCCGAGGCGCCCCGCCGGATGGCATCGAGCATCAGCTTGTTGACGAAGCGGACGATGGGGGCGTCCTCGACGTCGTCCCGGCTGATCTTGTCATCGGCCTCGTCCTCGCCGCCCGTGACTTCGAGGGACTCGAGATCGACATCGTCCTCGCCCACGAGCGGGGCGATCTGGGCCTCGGCTTGCTCGATGGCCTTGTCGATCGCCCTCTGGAGCTTGTCTTCCTCGACGACGACCGCCTCGATGCCGAGGGTGGTCTGGAATTTGACCTCATCGATCGCATGCAGGTTGGTGGGATCGGAGACCCCGAGGAAGAGGCGCTTGCCGCGACGGAAGAGCGGCAGCACCCGGTGCTTGGCGAGCAGCTTGTCGCTGACCAGGCGCACCGTCTCCATGTCGAGACTGACCGCATCGAGGTCGAAGAGCGGCACACCGAACTCGTTCGAGGCGGCGACGGCGATGTCGCGGGCGGCCGCCGCGCCGCTCGCGACCAGCTGGGTGACGACGCTGCTCTTGCGCTCGCGGGCGGCATTCATGGCCTCGTGCATGGTCGCCTCTTCGACGACTCCGTCCTGTACCAGGCGCTGGGGCAGGCCCCCAAGCCCGGATCGCGCGCCCCCGAGCGCTACAGAAGCGTTTTCATTCATGAACTTACGGCAAGCGAATCGGGTCCGTGAAGCCCAAGTCTACCGCAGTGGGTGACCGGGGCAATTGTCAAATCTCGGGCATGGTCGCATAGGGCGGGCAGCTC